>NZ_NKUH01000004.1:0-174763 GCF_009192895.1 Xanthomonas sp. LMG 12460
GGGGAATGGGGAATGGCAAAAGCGGGCCTCCGATCTCCCCACCAAACCGGCAGGTGGCAGTACACCGCTTTACCCATTCCCGATTCCCCATTCTCCATTCCCAAGAAAAAAGCCGGCGTCAGCCGGCTTTTTTCAAACAAAATCATTCGGATTCCCACCACATCCAGAAGCTGTCCCACAGGCGCTTGAAGAAACCGGCCTCATCGACCGCCTTCAGCGCCACCAGCGGGGCCTGCGCCACCACCTTGCCGTCCAGGCTCACCTTGACCATGCCGATCTGCTGGCCCTGCTTGATCGGCGCCTCGAGGGTCTTGGGCACTTCGATCGACGGCTTCAGTTCGTTGTAGCGGCCGCGCGGCACGCTGACCAGCAGCGGCTGCGCCACGCCCAGCAGCACCTGCTTCTCGGTGCCCTTCCACACGCGCTGCTGCGCGACCTGCTTGCCCGGCTCGTACAGGCTGTGGGTCTCGAAGAAGCGGAAGCCCCAGTTCAGCAGCGCCAGGCTGTCCTCGGCACGCTGCTTCTCGGAGCTGTCGCCCATCACCACCGCGATCAGGCGCTGGTCGCCGCGCTTGGCCGAGCTGAGCAGGCAGTAGCCGGCCTCGGAGGTGTGGCCGGTCTTGATGCCGTCCACGCTGGGGTCGCGCCACAGCAGCAGGTTGCGGTTGGGCTGGGTGATGTCGCCGACGCGGAATTCCTTGATCTTGTTGTACGCGTAGGTTTCCGGATAGTCGCGGACCATCGCCCGGCCCAGCAGCGCCAGGTCGTAGGCGGTGGTGTAGTGGCCGTCGGCCGACAGGCCGTGGGCGTTGACGAAGTGCGAGCCGGTCATGCCGATCTTCTTCGCGTACTCGTTCATCAGCGACGCGAAGGCTTCCTCGCTGCCGGCGGTGTGTTCGGCCAGCGCGATCGCCGCGTCGTTGCCGGACTGGATCGCCATGCCCTTTTCCATGTCTTCCAGGCGCGCGGTCTTGTTGACCGGGAAGCCGCTGTAGCTGCCGTCGGTGCCGGCGCCGCCCTCGCGCCAGGCGCGCTCGCTGAGCATGACCTGGTCGTCGCGGGTGATCTTGCCAAGCTTCAGTTCGGCCGCGATCACGTACGAGGTCATCACCTTGGTGATGCTGGCCGGGGCCACGCGTTCGTGCTCGTTCTCGCCGGCCAGCACCTGGCCGGTGGCGTAATCCATCAGCACCCAGGACTTGGAGACGGCCGGCTTGGGCGCGGGCGGGATCGCCACGGTGGCCGGAGCGGCGGCAGCGGCGGCCGGCGGCGCGGGAACCGGGCCGGGCGTCTGCGCGGAAACCAGGCCGACGGCGAACGTGGCCACGGCAGCGACGGCGAAGCGGAATTTCATCTAAAACGACTCCTGGCGGGCCCGAAGGCCGATGGAAAACGCGACATTGTAGGCCGAGCCGGCGCCCGGGCAGGCGCGGCGCGGGCACGCGCGCGAACCGGCGTTAAGCCATCGGCGCGCCGACCGCCCGCCGTGGCGGGCACGCCACCTCAATCCTTGACGATCTGCGGCCGGCCGAAGCCGAGGCCGGCGATGCGCGTGGCCAGCTCGGCGGCGCGGCCATGGTCCTCGGCCGCCACCCGCAGCCGCCACAGGGTGCGGCCACCGGAGACGATGTCGCTGATGCTGGCGCCGACGATGCCGGCCGAGGCCAACTGCGACAGCGCGCGGTTGGCGTTCTCGCGGCTGGCGAAGCTGGCCACCTGCAGCAGGATGCCGAGCGGCCCGCGCGCGCTGTCGTCGTCGGCGCGCGACGCGGCGCTGGCGACCGGTGCGGGAGGCGGCGCTGCCGGCGTCGCCACTGCGACGGCCGGGGCGGCCACGACGGCGGTCGCCGCGGCAGCGGGCCTGGTCGTCGCGGTGCCGCGGGATCCGCGCACCGGGGTGCTCGCCGCGGCCACGCTGGGCGCGGGCGTGGCCGGCTTGCCGGTGGCCACGCGCACGCCGCGCGACTTCATCCAGGCGTCGAAACGATCGGCATCGCCGACCCGGCCCGGCGCGTCCTGCACACGATAGCGCCAACGCTCGCCTTCCGGCAGCGCCGCGGCCGTGGCGGTCGCCGCGGCGGCGGTAGGCGCAACGACCGCCGCCACCGTGCCGGCGCGCGCCGGCACGGTCGCGGCGGCGGCCACGCTGCCGCCGGCCGATCCGGCCGACTTCGCCGGCAGGGTCTTGACCAGGTTGTCCATGTCCGCCGCGCGCCGCACCGCCGCGGGATCGCGTGTGGCGGTGGCGGTGGCGGTGGACGCGCTGGCCAGCAGCGTCGCCGGGCGCCGGCCGGGAGTGCGCCGTGCCAGCAGGTCGCCGTTGTCGGCCGGGGTCAGGCCGCGCACTTCCACGCGGCCGGTGCCCTTGCCGGTGATGCCGAGCTTGACCGCCGCCGCGTAGCTGAGGTCGATCAGCCGATCATCGTGGAATGGGCCGCGATCGTTGATCCGCACCACCACCGACTCGCCGTTGTCCAGGTTGGTGACCAGGGCGAAGCTGGGCAGCGGCAGGGTCTTGTGCGCGGCGGTGAACGCGTACATGTCGTAGACCTCGCGGTTGGAGGTCAGCCGGCCGTGGAACTTGCTGCCGTAGTACGAGGCGGTGCCGCGCTCGACGTAGCTGTGCGGATCGTCGATGACCACGTACTCGCGGCCCAGCACCATGTACGGGGAGCGGTTGCCGATCGCCGAGCGCGGCTCGTCGGTGACCAGCGGCTCGGGAATGCAGGCGACGTTGGGCACGTAGTCCGGGGTGCTGTCGCGCACGCCGGGCGCATACAGGCCACCGGCGGTGTAGTTGCCGCGCTTGGACGGATCTTCCTTGGCCGGCGCGTAGGGCGAGGTCGACGGACAACCGGTGGCGACGTGCGCCGGGCCCTTGCCCTCGACCCGGATGCCGGGCCCGGCGCCGCCGGCGGTCTTCTTCGGGGCGCTGCTGCAGGCGGCCAGCGCCAGCACAGCGACGACGGGAGCGATCCGGAGCAGCGCGTTCGGGTTCATGCCGGGGGTAACTCCTTGCCGGCGATGGCCTGGGACAGTTGGTAGACGGCCATCGCGTACATCTTGGAATTGTTGTAGCGGGTGATCGCGTAGTAGTTCTGGAAGCCCAGCCAGTACTGCTTGCCGGCGCTGCCGTCGAGCGTGATCGGCGTGGCGCCGCCGGCGGCTGCCGGCACCGGCGCGGTCGGCGTGTAGCCGCGCGCGGCCAGGTCGGCCAGGGTGTAAGTCGGCGTCCAGTCGGTCGGATTGAATTCCTCGGCGCCCGGGCGCAGCGTCGCCGGCACCGCGACCACGCCGTCGCGCACCCAGCCGCCCTTCTTGACGAAGTAGTTGGCGATGGACGAGAACGCGTCGTCGTAGTCGGTGAACAGGTTGCGCTTGCCGTCGCCATCTCCGTCGACCGCGAATTGGCGATAGCTGGAGGGCATGAACTGGCCCAGGCCCATCGCGCCGGCGTAGCTGCCGATCAGGCCGGTGATGTCCAGGTTCTCCTCGCGGGCCAGCGCGAACAGCTGGCCGAGCTCATCGCGGAAGAACAGTTCGCGGCGCACCTCGCGCTCGAGCTTGGCCGGGTCGCCGCTGCGCGGATAGCGGAACGCCAGCGTGTACAGCGCATCCAGCACGCGGTAGGAGCCGGCGTTCTTGCCGTAGCTGGTTTCCACGCCGATGATCGCGACGATGACCTCGGCCGGCACGCCGGTGCGCGCCTGCACCCGCTGCAGTTCGTCGCGATGCGTGGCCAGGAACGCGCGGCCGCCATCGATGCGCGCCTGGCTGATGAACATCGGCCGGTACTCGCTCCACGGCTTGACCCGCTCGGCCGGGCGCGACATCGCCGCGACGATCGCATCCTTGAACTGGGCCTGCGCCAGGGTCGCCTCGATCTGCGCCGGATCCATGCCGTACCTGGCCGCGGTGTCGCGGACGAAGTTGGCGCGGGCGACCTCGAACGGGACTGGGGTCAGGTCCACCGGTGGCGCCTGCACCACTTCCGGCGCGGCCTCGGCCGGCGGAGCCGGACGCGGCGCAGGCGGCGGCGCGCTGGCCTGCGGCGGCGACGGAGGCGCCTTGGGCTGGGTCGCGCATGCGACCAGGCCAAGCGTGAGCAGGCAAATCAGCGAGCGTCGGATCATGCCGGCAGACTAACAGATTCAAGATGAATTTCTACCAATAACGCCATGAAACAAAAGAACTTTGCCCCAGGTCAAGTGCGCCCGCAGCATGACCTGCCGGCATGCACCGGGCACGCGCCCCGACCCGGGCGTGGCGACGGAACAAAAAAGCCGCCGGGGTTGCCCCCGGCGGCCTGGCCTGACGCATGGCGCCCACTCAGAACGGCGCGTCGATGTCGACCACGTCGATCAGCTTGTGATTGACGAATTCCTTGATGCCCAGCCCGATCAGTTCGCGCCCGTAGCCGGAACGGCGCACGCCGCCGAACGGCAGGTCGGCCTTGACCATGGTCGGGTGGTTGACGAACACCATGCCGGTGGAGATGCGCCTGGCCACCGCCACGCCGCGCGCATCGTCGCCGGTGAACACCGAGCCGCCGAGGCCGAACGGCGAATCGTTGGCGATGCGCACCGCGTCGTCCTCGTCCCGGGCGCGGAACAGCATCGACACCGGGCCGAAGAATTCCTGGTGGTAGGCCGGGTTGTCCGGGGCGACGTCGGTGAGGAAGGTCGGCTGCACGAACGCGCCATGCACCGGCACCGGCGGCCCGACCTCGGTCGCGGTGGCGCCGTGCCTGACCGCCTCGGCGATCTGCCGCTTCAGGTCGTCGGCGGCGCCTTGCGAAGACAGCGGCGCCAGGGTGGTCGCCGGATCCATCGGATCGCCGGCCCGCAGCGCCGCCACGCCGGCGCGGTAGCGCTGCAGGAATTCCTCGTACACCTCCTGCACCACGATCATGCGCTTGGACGACACGCAGACCTGCCCGCCGTTCCAGTGGCGGCCGAACACCGCCCACTTCACCGTCTTCTCCAGCGGCGCATCGTCCAGCACCACGAAGGCGTCGGCACCGCCCAGTTCCATGGTCGACTTCTTCAGCGCCTTGGCCGCCTGGGCCGCGACGATGGCGCCGGCGCCTTCCGACCCGGTGAGCGCCACACCGTGCACGCGCGGATCGTTGAGGATGGTCTCCACCTGGCCGCGGGTCGCGTAGAGATTGACGAAGGCCCCGGCCGGCAACCCGGCTTCGGCCATCAGCGCTTGGAACTTGGCCGCGCACTGCGGCACGTTGGAGGCGTGCTTGAGCAGCACGGTATTGCCGGCCGACAGTTGCGGGGCGATGATCCGCGCGATCTGGTAGTACGGGAAATTCCACGGTTCGATCGCCAGCAGCACGCCCAGCGGCTCGTGCACCACCATCGCCCTGCCCTCGGCCGGATCGGCCACCGGCAGATGCTCCGGCGCCAGCAAGCGCTCGGCGTTGACCGCGTAGTACTCGAAGATGTCCGCCGACAGCCGCACCTCGGCTTCGGCCTCGCCGATCAGCTTGCCCATCTCCAGCGTCAGCAGGCATGCGTACTCGCGGGTGTTGGCGCGCAGCAGCCGCGCCGCGGCATGCATCACCCTGGCGCGTTCGGCGAACGGGGCCTGCTTCCATTGCTGGAACGCGGCGTCGGCGGCATCGATCGCGGCCAGTACCTGCGCATCGGTGGCCTCCGGGAAGCTGGCGAGCAATTCACCGGTATAGGGATTGCGGGTCGCATAGGTCATGGTGGTGTCCTCGTGGAAGGTCGGAAAGCGCCGGACGCCTCGCGCCGGCGCGGGAAGCGGTTGGGTCAGGCGGCCAGTTCCTTCACCGCCTGCACCATGCGGTTGAGCACCGCGGCGGCGTCGCCGTAGACCATGTCGCAGTTGTCGCCGTAGAACAGCAGGTTCTCCACGCCGGCGTAGCCCTTGCCCTGGCCGCGCTTGATCACGTAGACCTGATGCGCCTGGTCGGCGTTGAGGATCGGCATGCCGTAGATCGGCGACGCCTTGTCGGTGCGCGCCGCCGGGTTGACCACGTCGTTGGCGCCGATCACCAGCGCCACGTCGGTGCTGGCGAAGCTGTCGTTGATGTCCTCCATGTCGTAGATCAGGTCGTAGGGCACCCCGGCTTCGGCCAGCAGCACGTTCATGTGCCCGGGCATGCGCCCGGCGACCGGATGGATGGCGAACTTCACGTCGACGCCGGCGGCCTGCAACAGCTTCACCAGCTCGTACAGCCGCCCTTGCGCCTGCGCCACGGCCAGGCCGTAACCGGGCACGATGATCACGCTGGAGGCGTAGCGCATCGACGTCGCCGCATCGCCCGGCTCGACCGCGGTCATGCGGCCCTGCACGTCGCCCCGCACGACGGCGGCGCCGTCGCCGAAATTGCTGAACAGCACGTTGCCCAGCGAGCGGTTCATCGCCTTGGCCATCAGCACGGTCAGCAGGGTGCCGGCGGAGCCGACCACCATGCCGGCGATCATCAGCGCCGGGTTCTGCAGGGCGAAGCCTTCCAGGCCCACCGCCAGGCCGGTGAAGGCGTTGTACAGCGAGATCACCACCGGCATGTCGGCGCCGCCGATCGGCAGCGTCATCAGCACGCCGAAGCCCAGCGCGGCGATGAAGAACGCTGGCGCCGCCCAGGCGCCGCCCGTGCCGGTGACCACCAGCGTGCCCAGCACCAGCGCGGCCAGGAACACCGCAGCATTGAACGCGCTCTGGCCCTTGAACCGCCACGCGGTGTCGATGCGGCCATCGAGCTTGGCCCAGGCGATCACCGAGCCGGACAGCGAGATCGCGCCGATCAGCGCACCGAGCACGGTCACCGCCAGATGCAGGCCGCCCTGCTGCGGCTGCCGCGTAGTCAGCGCGACCCCGGCCACCGCCGCGGCGGCGCCGCCGCCCATGCCGTTGTACAGCGCCACCATCTGCGGCATTGCGGTCACCGCGACACGGCGGCCGCTGCGCCAGGCCCAGGCACCGCCCAGCAGCAACGCCAGCAGCGCCAGTGCGAGGTTGGTCAGCGCGTGCGGACGCGCCGCGGGCTGCAGGTCGGCGAGATAGCCGAAGGCGGCGGCCACCGCCACCAGCATGCCGATCCCGGCCAGGACGATGCCGCGCAGCGCGGTCACCGGCGAGGACATGCGCTTGAGGCCGAGGATGAACAGCAACGCGGCGGCGAACCCGCTCAGTTCCACCAGGAGCGAGAGCATGGCGCTACTCCTTCGCGGCCGGCGCGGCGCTGGGCTTGAACATCGCCAGCATGCGGTCGGTGACCACGTAGCCGCCGGCGGCATTGCCGGCGCCCAGCAGCACGCCGACGAAACCGATCGCCTGGCCGGCGACGGTGTCGGCATTGAACAGCGCGTGCATCGCGCCGACCACGACGATGCCGTGGACGAAGTTGGACCCGGACATCAGCGGCGTGTGCAGGATCGACGGCACCTTGCCGATCACTTCGTAGCCGGTGAACGCGGCCAGCATGAACACGTACAACGCGATCAGCCAGCTCATCGACAGATCGAGAGACATGACTCAGGACTCCTTGGTGGGAACGGGCGCGGCGGCCGGCACCGGTGGGTGGCAGAGGCGGCCGTCATGGGTGAGCGCGGTGCCGGCGACCACCGCATCGTCGAAGTCCGGCGCCAGTGCGCCGTCGCGCACCAGCAGGTCGAGCAGCCCCAGCAGGTTCTTGGCGTACAGCTCGCTGGCGTGCTGGGCCAACGCCGAAGGCACGTTGCGCGGGGCGACGAGGGTGACCGGTCCGACGTCCACGGTCTGCCCCGGCACGCTGCCTTCGCAGTTGCCGCCGCTGTCGGCGGCGAGATCGACGATCACCGCGCCGGGCTTCATGCCGGCGATCTGCTCGCGGTCGATCAGGATCGGCGCGGTGCGCCCGGGCACGTTGGCGGTGGTGATGATCAGATCGGCCTGCTGGATGTGCTGGGTCAGCACCGCCGCGGCCTTGGCCCGCTCCTCGGCGCTGAGTTCGCGCGCATAGCCGCCCTCGCCGCGTGCGTCGATGCCGGTGTCGACGAAGCGCGCGCCGACCGACTGCGCCTGCTCGCGGGTTTCCGGACGCACGTCGTAGCCTTCGGTGATCGCGCCAAGCCGGTGCGCGGTGGCCAGCGCCTGCAGGCCGGCCACGCCCAGGCCCATCACCAGCACGCGCGCGGCACGCAGCGAACCGACCGCGGTGGTCATCATCGGCAGGATGCGCGGCAGATGCACGGCGCCGAGCAGCGGCGCGTAGTAGCCGGCCAGTGCGGCCTGACTGGACAGCACGTCCAGCGCCTGCGCGCGGCTGATGCGCGGCACGGTCTCCATCGCGAAGGCGGTGATGCGGCGTTCGCACAGCAGCTCCAGCAGGCCGGGCAGCTTGGCCGGGTACAGCATCGCGATCAGCATGCTGCCCGGGCGCAGCGCCGCCACCGTGCGCAGCGATGGCGCCTGCACGGCCAGCAGCAGGTCCGCACCGGCCACCACCTCTTGCGCATCGTCGAGCACGGTGGCGCCGGCATAGGCCGCATCCGGCAGTCGCGAACCGCCGCCGGCACCGGCCTGCAGGCGCAATTGCGCGCCCAACTTGGCCAGCTTCGGCAGCACCGCGGGCACCATCGCCACGCGGCGCTCCTCGGCCTGTTCTTCCCTCAGGACTGCAACAGTGAACGCCATGATCGCGGCTCGCTTGGAGGACGCGTGCACTGTGCGCGCCGGCCGACGCGCGGGCATTGATCCGGATCAAGCGCGCTGCCGCATCACGCGCAAAAGAACGCGCGCGATGCCCGCAGCTAGGTGGCGGAACGCTGCGGTGCGACAGGGCGATGGCATCACGTGCGGACGATTGCAGTGCGTGGCGGCGCACCCCATCAAAGCCGCAAGACGCGAGCACCGACCGCTCGCGCCACGCGGGCGTGCGCCGAGTGGCCGCCGGCGTTGCGCGCGCGGGCTACAGGGCCGGGAACACCGGCGCGCTGCTGCAGGCTGGAATCGACCCGGCGAGCGTGGTCGCATAGGTCGAGGCCGCGCTGCTGTCCTCGCTCAAGCGCAGGTCGGATTGGTCCACGCCGATGCGCGCATTGCTGGCATGCAGCGTGGCGACATCGGCGGCCACGTGCGCCAGCACCAGCTCGAGCGGTGTCGCGGCGCTGTAGCCCTGCACCGTACTGCCCTTGCCGGCGGGCGTGTCCTGCGCGCGCAGTCCGTCGACCACGATCCCGGCGAAGGTCGGCACGCTGCCGCTGCGGCTGCCGCCGTGGTCGTGGCCGTACAGCGGCGTGATCACCAGGGGCTTGGCCACATCGAACAGGCAGGTGTTGCGGTAGAGCACGTCGCGCACCGGTCCGCCCTTGACCAGGCCGGTCTTGATGCGCAGGCCGTTGTTGTCGGTGGCGACGATGCCGTCGGCGTCGTGGCCGACCAGGCGATTGCCGTCCACCAGCACGTTGCCGACGCCGTACATCACCTCGCTGCCGATGGAGATGCCGTGGGTGCCGTAGAAGCGCGAGTCGCGCACGGTGATGTCGGCCGAGCGCGCGGCGCTGGTCTTGATCGCGATGCCGTCGTCGCCGGCCATCACGTCGTTGTCGGCCAGGGTCGCATTGCGCACGCTGTCCAGATCGAGGCCGTCGGTGTTGGGGCTGTTGGCCGGCGCCCGGACCCGCACGCCCCACACGGTGACGCCGTCGCCGCCGTGCACGAAAACGTGGAAGTACGGCGCATTGATCAGGTTGACGTGGTAGAGCTGCAGATCGGCGACGTCCTGCGCGCGGATCAGGTCGGGCGCGTTCTGGGTCTGGCCGGCGGCCTTGGCGCTGCGCGCGAACTGCCACCAGCTGTCGCTGCCGCCGAGCATCGGCAGGTCGCCGCGGCCGTCGATAGTGCCCTGGCGGCCGGCGCCGTCGCGCACGCCCATCACCCCCAGGCTGCGCCCCTGCAGGGCGATCAGCGCGCGGCAGCCGCCGCTGCGGGCCGCGGCCTGGCCGCAGGCGTTGCGGCCGGGCACCTGGTAGTCGGCGGGCCGACGCGAGGCGAACAGGGTCACGCCGCTGTCGATCGCCAGCGTGGTGTCGCTGCGGATCGTCAACGGTCCGCTGAGGAAGGCATTGCCGCTGCCGGCGCGCAGCAGCACCGCGCCGTGCTCACCGGCGGCGCAGCGGTCGAGCGCGGCCTGGATGCGCGCAGTGTCCGGCGCGCTGCGCTCCTGCGCGTCGGTGAAGCGGCGCTGCTGCGCCTGCAGGGTGGCATCCAGCGCCATGCACACCGGCGGCAAGTGCGGTTCGACCACGTGACGGGAATCGCCGGTCGCGGCAGCGCTGACGAACGCAGCGGCGGCGAGGACGCCGCCGGACACCAGCGCGACGCGCACAGGCTTGCTCATTGCCGGAGCGCGGCGTGCGACGGCGGCAGCGTGGCGGCGGGCGACGCCGCGGCGGCCGCAGGACGCGGCTCCGGCAGCTCGGCGACCGGCAGGCGCACGTCGGCGGACAATTGCTGCCAGCGGCCGTCGACGATCGTCGCCAGCCCGGCCGGGTGTTGATCGAAATGGTGACCGCCGTGCAACACCACCACCTCCGCTCCGCGCGCGCGCAATTGCGGGCAGAGCGTATCTTTTTCCTTGTCGCCGTACACGCACAGCAACTGCGCCGCGGGAATGCGCGCCAGTTCCGGCTGCACCGGCAGTGCGTCGTCGTCGTCGCCGAGGTTGAGCCAGCCGCGCACGCGGATCTGGAAATCGGCCTTGTGTTCCAGGCCCAGCAACGCGACCAGGCCGACCTGCTCGCGCTGCGCCTGTGGCAGCCGGTTGACCATGAACGGCAGGGTGGTGGCGCCGAAGGAATAGCCGACCAGCAGGATCTTCTGCGGATGCCAGCGCTGCTGGTAGTAGGCGATGACCCGGCTCAGGTCGGCGCTGGCCCGCGCCGGCGGCTTGGCCCGCCAGAAGTAGCGCAGGCTGTCCCAGCCGACCACGGCGATGCCGCGGCGCTGCAGCGCTTCGGCCATGCCCTTGTCGATGTCGCGCCAGCCGCCGTCGCCGGACAGCACGATGGCCAGCGGTGCGCCCGGGGTCGCCGAGGGCAGCTCGGTCAGCGGCAGATCGTCCAGCGCCCCGCCACGGCCGCGCGCATGCAGGTGCGCGGCGACCCGCGCGGCCAGCGCGGCATCCACGCCGCCGTCGGCCGGCGCGGCCACGGTGTCGACAAAGCCCTGCGCTGCGGTCGCGGCGGCGGTGCCGGCACAGACCTCGGTGGGTGCCGGCGCCACGCCGATCGCGCCCCCCAGGGTCGCGGAGGGCGCCGCGCCGACGATGCGCGCGGCCAGGGTCGCGGCGGTGCCGGTGCCGGCCAGCACCGGCAGGTAGTAGCTGTCGCCGTGCAACTGCCGCTGCAGCCGCCGGCTCAGCCGTTCGGCATCGTGCCAGGCCTTGTCGCAGCCGTGGCCGCCACGGCGCAAGTGCTTCAGATAGCGCTGGCCGTCGACCACCGCGACCAGCGCGCCGCTGGCGGCGATGCGCCGCGCGGCGTCCTGCCGCTGCGCCGGGCTGCCGCTGGCCAGCAGGATCACCAGGCCCTGCGGCGCCCCCTGCGGATGCACCAGGGTCGTGCGCCCGTAGCCACGGGCATGCAGCGCCCCCGGCGGAAAGTAATAGCGCAGCAGTGCATAGCCGCTCAGGCCCAGCACCACGCTCGTCAACAGCAACACGCGCAGGAATTTCATCGACACGCATCCATCCCGGCCAACGCCGAGCCTCTGGACAACCACGGGAACGACGAGGCAGCGGCGGACGACGCAGACGGGTGGGCCGGAGCCCGGATCGGCGGATGCGCTGCGGAGGATGCCTCGGCGATGTGGGCTGGGATGGATGCGCGGGGTCGCACCTGCCTACCCGGAAGTTCCTGCACACCTGTGGGCCGGGGGGAGCGGCGCGCGTCACGTGGCATCGACGCGCATTGTGCGGATGCACGACATGCGCCGCAATAATGCCGTCACCTGCCTGCAAGGTTGCGGTTAAGCCAGCGCGCGTCGAACGCCGTGCGCTGGTTCAGTAGCCGTGCACCGGGCGGTGCGCCTTCACCGCCATCACCAGGCCCAGCCCGGCCAGCAACGACACCGCCGAGGTGCCGCCGTAGCTCATCAGCGGCATCGGCACGCCGACCACCGGCAGCAGCCCGGAGATCATGCCGCCGTTGACCAGCACGTAGACGAAGAACGCCAGGCCGGTGGCGCCGGCCAGCAGCCGCGAGAAGGTGTCGCGCGCCTGCGAGGCGATCCACAGGCAGCGCCCGATCACGATCAGGTACAGGGTCATCACCGTGGCCACGCCGATCCAGCCGAACTCCTCGCTGAGCACGGAGAACGCGAAGTCGGTGGTCTGCTCGGGAATGAAGTTCAGGTGCGACTGCGAGCCCATGCCCCAGCCCTTGCCGTGCAGGCCGCCGGAACCGATCGCGATCTTGGACTGGATGATGTTCCAGCCGGCGCCGAGCGCGTCGTTCTCCGGGTTGAGGAACATCATGATGCGGTCCTTCTGGTAGGGCCGCAGCAGCCACAGCCAGGCCACCGGCGCGGCCGCGGCGACGCCGCCGACGGCGATGCCCACCCACCACCACGGCAGGCCGGCCAGCAGCAGCACGAAGCCACCGCTGGCGGCGATCAGCACGCCGGTTCCGAAGTCCGGCTGCAGCATGATCAAGGCGGTGGGAATGCCGATGATGACCGCGCTGACCAGCACGGTCGGGATGCGCGGCGGCAGCGGCATGCGGTGCAGGTACCAGGCCACCATCATCGGCATGCTGATCTTCAACAGCTCGGCCGGCTGCAGGTAGAACACCTTCAGGTCCAGCCACTGCCGCCCGTACTTGCCGGTGCCCAGCACGAACACCGCCAGCAGCGGCAGCATCGACAGCGCGTAGATCAGCGGGGTCCAGGCGCGCAGGCGCAGCGCCGACACCCGCGACAGGCTCCACATCGCCGCCGCACCGATGGCGAAGCGCGCGCCCTGCGCCATGACGAGGTGCATGCCGCCGGCGCTCTTGAGCACCGCCAGCCCCATCGCCATCAGCGCGCCCAGCGCCAGGCACAGCGGCCAGTCCAGGGTACGGGTGAAGCGGCCGCCGATGTCGACCAGCCAGCGCAGGAAATCCTTCATCGCTCGTCCGGAATCTCGTCGGGGATCGCCGGCGCTGCGGACTGCAGCGGCACCACCGCCGCATCCACCTCTGCCTGGCCGATCAGCACCGGGCGTTCGCCGGCGGCCAGGGCGACCGCATCGGCGGCGGCGCGCGAGCCGGGATCTTCTGCGTAGTACAGGTGGCTGCCGAACGCGGTGGCGCCGCGCAGGCTGTCCAGCGGTTCGACGCCGGGCGGCAGCCGGCCGAGTAGCCAGGCATCGAAGATCTTGCGCGCGATCGGCGCGGCGGTGCTGGCGCCGTAGCCGCCGCCTTCCACCGCGATCGCCAGGGCGATGGTCGGCCGCTCGGCGGGCGCGAAGCCCTCGAACAGCGAACGGTGGCGCAGGTGCATCGGCAGGCTGCGCGGATCGACCGCGGCCAGCCCCTTGCGGCTGACCACCTGCGCGGTACCGGTCTTGCCAGCCATCTGGTACGGCGCACCGACGGTGATGGCATAGCCGCTGCCGCCCGGACGCATGGTGTCCATCATGCCCTCGCGCACCGCCTGCAGGTTGCTGGGGTTGTCGCTGATCGGCTTGCTCGGCTCCGGCTGCACCGGCGCCCACGGCTGATCGAAGGCCTGGCGCGTGGCCATCACCAGATGCGGCGTGCGCAGTTGCCCGTCGGCGAGGCCGGCGACCCCGCGCACCAGTTGCAGCGGCGTCACCTTCCAGTCGCCCTGGCCGATGGCGATGTTGACCGTGTCGCCGGGGTACCAGGCTTCCTTGCGGCTCTTGGCCTTGTACGCCGGCGAGGGCACGATGCCGCCGGTCTCGCCGACCAGGTCGATGCCGGTGGGCACGCCGAAGCCGTAGCGGGTCATGTACTGGTCGACCTTGGTGATGCCCATGTCGATGGCCAGCTTGTAGTAGTAGGTGTTCACCGACTGCGCGATCGACTTGCGCAGGTCGGTCCAGCCGTGGCCGCCGCGGTGCGAGTCGCCCCAGCCGCGGCTGACCCCGGGCAGATAGAACATGCCGGTGGAGAGGATCTTGTCCTCCGGGCGGCGGGTGCCGCTGTCCAGGCCGGCCAGGCCCATGAACGGCTTGATGGTGGAGCCGGGCGCCACGCCGCCCAGCACCAGGCGGTTGAACTGCGGCCGCGACGGGTCGCTGTTGAGCGCCTGGAAGTCGGCGTGGGAAATGCCGTTGACGAACAGGTTGGGGTCGTAGGACGGCAGGCTGACCATGGCCAGGATCTCGCCGGTGCGCGGATCGATGGCGATGGCCGAGCCCTGGTAGTCGCCGAACGCGGCGACCATGGCGCGCTGCAGGTCGGCGTCGATGGACAGGCGCAGGTCGGCGCCGGACTGCGCCGGCACCCGGCCGACGGTGCGGATCGCGCGGCCCTGCACGTTGGTCTCGACCTGCTCGTAGCCGACCTTGCCGCGCAGTTGCTCCTCGTAATAGCGCTCCAGCCCGGACTTGCCGATGTGGGTCAGCGCGGCGTTGCCCTCGCCCAGCGTCTCCAGGTCCTTCTCGTCGATGCGGCCGACATAGCCGATGATGTGCGCGAACAGGTCGCCGTAGGGGTAGTGCCGGGTCAGGTAGGGTTCCAGCTCCACGCCCGGGAAGCGCCAGCGGTCCACCGCGAAGCGCGCCCGCTCCTCCTCGCTTACACGCAGCTTCAGAGTGATCGGGCGGAAGCTGCGGCTGGCCTTGCGCGCGGCCTGAAAACGCTCGATGTCTTCCGGCGACAGCGCGATGACCTTGCCCAGCTCGGCCAGCAGCGCGTCCATGTCGGCGACCTTGTCCGGGGTCACGTCGAGCCGGAACGCGGGCACGTTCTCGGCCAGCAGGCGGCCGTTGCGGTCGTAGATCATGCCGCGTCCGGGCACTACCGGCCGTGGCTTGATGCGGTTGGCGTCCGAGCGGGTGGCGTAGATGTCGTGGTCCAGCACCTGCAGCTTGAAGTACCAGGCGCCCAGGCCCAGCAGCGCCAGCAGCACGCACAGGAAGCCCAGCGCCGCGCGGCGCCGGAACTGCTCGGCCTCGGCGTGCGGGTTCTTCTGCGCGCGACGCGGATGCAGGGCCATGCTACTTGCTCCGCCGGCCCAGCCGCAGCGCGTCCAGCAGCACGAACAGCGGCGGCCACAGCGCCATGCCCAGCAGCGGCGCCCACCAGTAGTTCCACGGCAGGGTCGGCTCGCCGACGGCCAGGTGCACCGCCGCGGCGACGATGCGGTCGTTGACCAGCAGGCCGCCGATCGCCAGCGCCTGCTGCGACATCGGGAAGAAGCGGATGCGCGCGCGGAAGCGCTGCAGGATGAAGCTCAGGATCACCAGGCGCAGCGCCTGCTCGCCCAGCACCCCGCCGTACAGCAGATCGGCGAGCACCCCGACCGCGAAGGCGAAGCCCAGCCCGACCTTGTCCGGGGTCTCGATCACCCAGTACGCCACCACCAGCGCCAGCCAGTACGGCCGCAGCGGCTGCACCACCAACGGCAACGGCATCAACCCCAGCAACAGCGCCACGATCACGCTGACCGGGAGCACCCAGCCTTTGCTGCGCAGGCGGCTCATTGGCCCGTCTCCTTTGGAGCCGGGCGGGAATCGGGATTCGGGAATCGGGAATCGGATGTCGCGCGTGCCGGCTTGGTCGGCGGCGGGGTGGCCGCGGTGGCGGATGGGTGCACGTTCGGCGATGTCGAGGCGGCGGCGCCGGTTGCGGGGGCTTGCGTCACGCCCTGCGCTGGCTTGGCGTCACCGCTTTGTGCTGCTCCAGCCACGGGCGAAGCTCCTTCCGCTGCCGCTGCGGCAGGCGTCGCCAATTCCCGATTCCCGATTCCCCATTCCCGGCTCTTCAACAACAACACATCCCGCCCGCGGTCCAGCTTCGCCGCCGGCTTCAGCTCGCCGACCAGGAAGGCGTGGGTGTCGTCCGGGCGCAGGGCGGAGATGGTGCCGACCGGGAAGCCGGCCGGGAAGCGGCCGCCCAGCCCGGAGGTGACGATCTCGTCGCCCACCTCGACGCCGGCGCTGAGCGGGATGTCGCGCAGTTCCAGGCTGCCGCCGCGGCCGTAGACGATCAGGCGCACGCCGTTGCGCGCCACCGTCACCGGCACCGCGTGGTCGGGGTCGGTCAGCAGCAGCACGGTGGAGTGCAGCGGGGTCACCGCGATCACCTGGCCCATCAGGCCGCCGGCGTCGATCACCGCCTGGCCGACGTGCACGCCGTCGCGGCTGCCGGCATCGAGCACCAGGCGCTGTCGGGTCGGGTCCAGGTCGATGTCCAGGATCGGCGCCAGTTGCACGTCCAGGCCGCGGCGCTCGGCCACGCCCAGCAGTTCGCGCAGCTGCGCGTTGTCCAGCGCCGCGGTCTGCAGCCGGGTCAGGCGCGCCTTGGCGATCAGCAGTTCGTTGCGCAACGCGCGGTTTTCCTTGACCAGCTGCGCGTGGCTGGCCGCGTTCTCCTGCACCTGCGACCCCAGCCGCCCGGGCAGGCCGGCCAGCGCCCAGATCGGCTGCACCAGCACCGTGGCCTGGCTTCGCAGGCGGGCCAGCCAGTCGGCCTGCGCGTCGAGCACGATCAGCACCAGCGCCAACGCCAGGTAGGCCAGCAGGCGCGGCGTGCTGGCGGATTCGCCGGGGCGGGCGGTGACGGGAGGACCGGCGTAAGGAGGCACGGGCTAAAGCCGGGAATGGGGAATCGGGAGTGGGGAATCGAACAACAACGGCGCGCTCCCGGCGCGATCGGGCCGGAGCGCAGGCAGGCGAGTGGAGAGGGAGCCGGCAGTGCGGAGGCGGAGGGGCCATTCTATTCCCCATTCCCGACTCCCCATTCCCGGCCTCACATTCACTCCGGCGCGAAGAACTCGTTGCCGTGCATGTCCACCAGCTCCAGCGCACGGCCGCCGCCGCGGGCCACGCAGGTCAGCGGATCGTCGGCGACCTGCACGTGCAGGCCGGTTTCCTCGGAGATCAGCCGGTCCAGGTCGCGCAGCAGCGCGCCGCCGCCGGTCAGCACGATGCCGCGCTCGGCGACGTCGGCGCACAGTTCCGGCGGGGTCTGCTCCAGCGCCAGCTTGACCGCCGAGACGATGCCCGACAGCGGCTCGTGCAGCGCTTCCAGCACTTCGTTGGAGTTGATCTTGATCATCTTCGGCACGCCCTCGGCGAGGTTGCGGCCGGAGATCTCCATCTCCTGCACCACCGCCTGCGGGTAGGCGCAGCCGATCTCCAGCTTGATCCGCTCGGCCGTGGCCTCGCCGATCAGCATGCCGTGGTTGCGGCGCACATAATTGGTGATCGACTCGTCGAAGCGGTCGCCGCCGATGCGCACCGACTGCGAATAGACGATGCCGTTCAGCGAAATGACCGCGACCTCGGTGGTGCCGCCGCCGATGTCGATGACCATCGAGCCGCGCGCCTCGGTGACCGGCATGCCGGCGCCGATCGCCGCGGCCATCGGTTCCTCGATCAGGTACACGTCGCGGGCGCCGGCCTCCTCGGCCGATTCCTTGATCGCGCGGCGCTCGACCTGGGTGGAGCCGGCCGGCACGCACACCAGCACGCGCGGGCTGGGGCGCAGGAAGCGCGACTTGTGCACCTTCTTGATGAAATGCTTCAGCATCGCCTCGGTGTAGGTGAAGTCGGCGATGACGCCGTCCTTCATCGGGCGGATGGTGGTGATGTGGCCCGGCGTACGGCCGAGCATCTGCTTGGCCTCGGCGCCGACCGCGGCCACCGAGCGGGTGCCGCCGATCGCCCGGTCCTGGCGCACCGCCACCACCGACGGTTCGTTCAGCACGATGCCCTGGCCACGCACGTAGATGAGGGTGTTGGCCGTGCCCAGATCGATGGACAGGTCGTTGGAGAACATGCCGCGGAGTTTCTTGAACATCGGGGGATTGGGTCCTGGGGCGCGCGCCGTCGCCAGAATGGCGAAAAAATGGGCAGAAAACGAAGTCCGCTAGCCTAGCAACCCGCCTGGGTGCGGGCAAGGAAAATTCTCGCTAAAACCACGCGTTGCGTGGTATCGGCGGGACCGCGATGGATCGTGGTTCTGGCCCTGCCGGGCCGCAGCCGTTACCCTTTGCGCCGCGGCGACCCCGCCCCTCGCCCGCCTGAATGCGGGCTCATTCCTCCGCCAAGGCCTGCCCGATGTCTGCACTGATCTGTGGTTCTCTCGCTTACGACACCATCATGGTGTTCCCGGACCAGTTCAAGAACCACATCCTGCCGGACAAGGTGCACATCCTGAACGTGTCGTTCCTGGTGCCGCGGATGCGCCGCGAGTTCGGCGGCTGCGCCGGCAACATCGCCTACAACCTGCACCTGCTGGGCGGCCACCCGATCCCGATGGGCACGGTGGGCCAGGACTTCGGCCCGTACCGCGAGCATTTCCAGGCGCTGGGCATCGACCTGTCGCGGGTCAAGGTGATCGAGGAGCTGTTCACCCCGCAGGCGTTCATCACCACCGACCACGACAACAACCAGATCACCGCGTTCCATCCGGGCGCGATGATGCGCAGCTACGAGAATCACGTGAAGGACGTGCCGGGCGTGACCCTGGGCCTGGTCGGCCCGGACGGGCGCGAGGGCATGATCCAGAACGCCGAGGAGTTCAGCGCCGGCGGCGTGCCGTTCATCTTCGACCCCGGCCAGGCCATGCCGCTGTTCAACGGCCCGGAGCTGCGCCAGTTCATCGAGCAGGCCGACTACGTGGTGGTCAACGACTACGAGTCCAACCTGCTGCAGGAGCGCACCGGCTGGAACGAGAAGGACATCGTCTCGCGCGTGCAGGCCTACATCACCACCCAGGGCCCCAAGGGCGCCCTGGTCCACACCCCCGAGAAGACCTACGACATCCCGCCGGCGCACGAGCGCCGCGTGGTCGACCCCACCGGCTGCGGCGACGCCTTCCGCGCCGGCCTGATCTTCGGCATCCAGCGCGGCTGCGACTGGCTGACCATCGGCCGCATGGGCAACCTGATGGGCGCCCTGAAGGTCGAGCACCCGGGCACGCAGAACCAGCGCTTCGACTTCGACGAATTCAACGACCAGTTCAAGCAGCAGTTCGGTTACGCGTTGTAAGGCTGGGGCACTACCGGCGGAACGGCAGCGTCGACACCTGGCCATCGCGCTTGCCGGACGCCTACCCGGCGGGCCGCCGTTCCACGACCGATTGCGACGCGGCATCCAGGCTTGCGGCGCCGATCCGGGCGGGGCTAGACTCGGCCGCCCGCGTCGATGGAATGATCGGATGGACACCGCGCCTCGCTGGACCGCCAGGATCCTGGCCGCCGCACCGATCCCGCGTGGACTGCTGCTCTCCATGTGCTGCGCGGCGACCCTGTGCGCCTGCGGCAACGCCGCCCAGGCACCCGCGAGCGCGACTCCCTCCGTGCCCCCGACCGCCCCCGCGCCTGCCGCGAACGGCCCAACGGCGCCTGCTGCGACGCATGATGCGGCGGCCGCGCAAGTGCCCGCCGGCCGCTATGCCACCCAGCCCGGCTGGGGCCAGCTGACCGTGCAGCCCGATGCACGCTTCACCCTCGAAACGCAGAATGTCGATGCCGGTTGCAGCTTCAGCGGCACGCTGCACGGAACCCAGGCCGCGGTCGACGACGGCACCTGCACGCTGCAGTTGGCACCCAAGGCAGACGGCGTGGCGGTGTCCGCCACGGCCGGCGCCGAGAGCGCGTGCCGGGAGTACTGCGGCGGCAACGGCAGCTTCGCAGGCGATTATCTGAAACAGGCTGCGACCTGCACACCTGAAGCCATGCAGCGAACGCGCAAGGCCTTCCAAGCATCCTACGATCGCAAGGACTATGCGGGTGCCGAAGCGACGCTCGCGCCGCTCTATCGCGACTGCGTGGCGGCCCTCAACTTCGGCGACGCCGGCGCCATCCGCAACGACTACGCGCTGACCCAGCATAAACTCGGCGACGATGCCGGATGCCGGCAGACGCTGGCGCCCTACCAGGACGACGCCAAGCGCAGCGACGACGCCATCAGCGAAGGCATGACGCCCGCCCTCGTCGACGATTACCTCCGCGTGATCCGCGCCGCACGCACCAACCTCAAGCTCTGCGGAGAAGGCAGAGGCTAACGCGAGCGTCTACAGGGACGACACACCATCGGGGAACAGCGACATGTCCGATCCAAACACCGCCCCCACCGCGGCAACGCCGCAACTCACCGACGCGCAACTCAAGACCTTGGGTTACTTCGCCATCGGCGTGGCCTCGGAAGGCAGCCTGGGCTCCAAGAATGTGGCCTATCACCTGTCGTTCGCCGGATCGGTCGAGGGCAACACGCTCAAGCCGGTGGCCAACAGCGGCTTCAGCATCGGCACGCTGCAGACCGACCTGGGCGCACATCCGGACGTCGTCCCGACGCTGGTGGATGCCTACCAGACATGGGCCGCCCGGCAGACTCCGAGTCTGGCGCTGTCGGAAAACCAAAGAACACAGACGATCTCCGATCTGCAGCGCAATGGCGATGCCATCCGCGCGGACAACGGCCGCGCACCCGATGCAACCGTGCTCAAGAACCTCAATACCTTCCTGGCCTCCGATGCAGGCGTGCAATTCGTACACGATCGCGACCGCACGCAGATCGACCATCTGATGCGCGAAGGCGACGGCAAGAAGGACCATGGCGGCGCGCTGCACCAATTGCGCCAGACGGAGTTGTACAAGAACGCGAGCCTGGACGACCAGGCCAAGTACGCCACCGTGCTGATGAAGCTGGAGAACCAGGCCGGCAAGAGTCAGTATCCGAAGATCCTCAAGGGCATCAACGACGGCAGCCTCGGCAGCGTCGAGGACGTGGTGAACAAGGTCGACGCGCTGCTGCCGAACAAGACCAACAAGAAAGGCGAGGTGGTGCCCGACTACATCGAGAGCGGCGTCCACCACGCGCTCGCAGGTACCGAGGTGTTCAACAAGCTCCGTGCGGCGCAGCCTGGAAATCCCCTGCATGATGCTTTTGCGGCGGTCTCCGCCGACCCATTGCGCAGCCCGGTCGACCTGAAGGGCGATACCGCCCACGCGGATGCGCTGCATCAGTACAACGCGACCAAGACCCTGTTCCTGCAGAACGGCCAGTCGCCAAAACTGATCAGCGCCCTCGACCAGGACAGTGCGTTCGGCTACAACCTCAAAGGCCGGAACGGCAAGACGGTGGCGCAGTCGTCGAGCCTGTTCGGCGCGGACAACGATGTGGTCGTCTTCGATGGGAACGGTCACGGTACCGCCTTCGTCGGCGGCAAGTGGAGCGCGGTGCAGCGCGACGAGGTCAAGCGCGTCGGCAATGCGGATCAGAGCGTGGATCTTCAACTGCGCAAGGACGGCAAGAGCGAAACGCTGCTGCACGTACCGACCCCGGCGCAGTTGCGCGAACGCAGCGAGCAGCAGCAACCGCAAACGCCTGCGCCGGATCGCGCTCCGGCGTCGGCGCCCGGCCCGAACGACGCCAGCCACCGGAATCATGCGCTGCTCGAGCAGATCCGCGAGGGCGTCAGAAGGATCGACCAGGATCTGGGCAAACCGTACGATGCGGCCAGCGAACGCCTGAGCCGTGCTGCGTTGGCCGCTTGCCGGGACAATGGCGGCCCCGGCAACGCGCCGCTGGCGTCGAACGCACTGGAACGGGCCGATCGCGTGGCGCTCACCGAGAAGGGCCATCTGGTGGTGGTCGAAGGTGAACAGCGCGACCCGGCGCAAAAGCGCGCCAGCGTGGATGTGCAAGTGGCGCTCGCCACTCCGGTGGAACAGTCCGACCAGCGACTGCAGGCCGCGAATCAGGCGATCGACCGCGAACGGCAACTCACGCAACAGCAGGAATTTGCGCGCGAGCGGGACGCGCCGAGCCGCAACGGCCCGGCACTGGCATAACCCGACTTCGGCCGGGCGCATGCGGCGGCGCGCAGCGCGCCGTCTGCGTAGCAGGCGGTGTGGCACTCGATTCGATTCGCACCGTCGCCGTTCCCCCCGCGCGACGGTGGATGCGGATGCACTACGACATGGCGCTGTCGGAGCGCGGCGTGTCCTGCACGCCCACCGACAGTCATGATGGAGCGAGGATCCCAGCGCGAGCGGGGGATCGACGGCGGGCGACGCCATCGCTTTGCTGCACTGCGGGTTGAGCCCAGGCCTGGTTTGTGCGTCACTTGCGCAAGGGCCCCTGGGGGGGACGAGAGCGCGCCCATGTCCGAGTCGACTGTCGCCAGCCTCGCGCAAGCCAAGGTCGTCGCACCATCCGCCGCCGAGGCCGACTGCGCGCCGCTGGCGCGCATGCGCCATTTCCGCCAGATCGAGTCCTTGCCGCCGGCGCTGGCACGCTCGTGGCGGCGCTGCCTCGACGAGTACGGCCTGGCCCCGGACACCCACCCCTCGCCGATGGTCCATGACGACGGTGAGTTGCGCGAGCGCCAGCAGCGGCTGGAGGCGCTGCTGCGCATCGCCAAGGTGGAGATGGAAAATCTCTACGAACAGATCGCCGGCGGCAGCTACGCGGTGGTGTTCGCCGACACCGAGGCCACGGTCCTGCACAGCGTGCAGGATCCGGCGCTGCTGCGTGCGTTCCGCGAGACCGGGCTGTTCTGTGGCGCCAGTTGGGCCGAACGCTACCAGGGCACCAACGGCATCGGCACCTGTGCGGTGGAGGGCAGTGCGCTGAGCGTGCACCGCGGCGAACACTATCTGGAGCGGCACCTGCCGTTGTCCTGCAGCGGCGCGCCGATCCTGGACCCGCAAGGCCATCTGCTGGCGGTGCTGGACGCCTCCACGCCCGACGCACGCGACACCAAGCTGGTGCAGCGCCATACCGGCGCGCTGGTGCGCATGTCGGCGGCGCAGATCGCCCGCGCGTACTTCCTGGAGCAGTACCGGCATGCGTGGATCCTGCGCTTCCACAGCCGCCCCGAGTTCGCCGGCCTGCTGCACGAGGCGCTGATCGCGGTCGGCGGCGACGGCCGCGTGCTGGCGGTCAACGAGGCCACGCTGGAACAGCTCGGCAAGCCCGACCGTTCGCCGCTGGTCGGGCGCGACATCGCCCAGGTGATGCAGCTGGATTTCGACACGCTGGAGCAGCGCGCGCGCAAAGACGCCAGTACGTTGTGGTCGATCCGTTGCGCCTGCCACGGCCGCCGCTTCTTCGCCCTGGCGCAGCCACCGCGTGCGCGCAGCGCTGCCGGCCGAACGCGCGCCGCGGGCGAGGACGGCCAGGCCGCGCGCGCCAACGATCATGTCGGTTCCGATCCGCGCATGCTGCACAACCTGGACAATGCGCTGAAGCTGGCCAAGCACCGCGTGTCGATCCTGCTGTGCGGCGCCACCGGCACCGGCAAGGAAGAGTTCGCCAAGGCGGTGCACCGCAGCTCGCCCTGGGCCGACCGCCCGTTCGTGGCGGTGAACTGTGCGGCGATCCCGGAAGCGCTGATCGAGAGCGAGCTGTTCGGCTATGCGCGCGGCGCCTTCACCGATGCCGCGCGCGAAGGACGCCACGGCAAGCTGTTGCAGGCCAGCGGCGGCACCCTGTTCCTGGACGAGATCGGCGACATGCCGCTGCCGCTGCAAACACGCCTGCTGCGGGTGCTGGAGGAACAGAGCGTGACCCCGCTGGGCAGCGACCGCGCCGTGCCGCTGGAACTGCACGTGATCAGCGCCAGCCACCGCGACCTGGCGCAGATGGTCGGCAGCGGCGGCTTCCGCGAGGACCTGTACTACCGCCTCAACGGCGTGGTGCTGCACCTGCCGCCGCTGCGCGAGCGCAGCGACAAGGCCGAACTGATCCGCACCCTGCTGCGCGAGGAGAGCGGCGAGCAGACGGTGCGCATCAGCGAGGACGCCCTGCACAAGCTGCTCAGCTATGCCTGGCCCGGCAACCTGCGGCAGCTGCGCAACGTGCTGCGTACCGCGGCGGTGCTGTGCGCCGATGGCGTCATCCGCATCCCCAACCTGCCGCAGGAAATCGTCGACGCCGACAGCGGCCCATGCCTGCTCGGCGACGATGCGCATGCCGGCGACGGCATGCCCGGCCGCGTCGCCCTGGACAGTGCCGAGCGCAGCGTGCTGCAGCAGCAGCTCGAGCGTCACCGATGGAACGTCAGCCGCACCGCCGATGCGCTGGGCATCAGCCGCAATACCTTGTATCGCAAGCTGCGCAAGCACGGGTTGGCGACGGCTTGAGTGGCGGCGGCATCGCGATTCAAGGGGTTTGCTGCGTGTCGCGAATGAAGCCTCGCCTGTCGCGTCCTGCCATTCGGTAGCGGCGTGAGTGCTGTGGGGTATTGGCGTCCCAACCGTTGAGGCGGCTGGAGGATGCCGGGCTTCGATGTCGCGGCTGAAGCAGCTCCCACGACAACCGTTTTTACGACAACAGCTTGCGGGTCGCTGAGATCGCACACTGCGGAAGGGACTTCAGTCCCGACTGCGGACGGAGCCGGATAGTTTCGTCCGAGGTCGCGGCTGACGCCGCTCCTGCAGGAAGCCCTGCGCCGGTGGCCAAGCGCGAACCCAGGCAGGAGCGGCTTCAGCCGCGCCAGTCGCCCGCGCCGGCTGGCGTGCAGCCGTGTGGACACGGCGGATGGCACGCGCCGAGCGGTGCCACCACACGAACCGCAAAGCGCCCGCTAGAAGCGCCAGCGCAAACCGACCTGGTATTGCCGCGGGGCGCCGGGGGCGACGAAGCGCGAGGGGCCGTCCTCGACCGCAGCGTCCTGCGGGCGCGCCAGGGCGCCGCCCGGGAACAGGTCCTCGGCGATCGCCGCATACGTCTCGTAGCGGCGGTCGAACACGTTGTTGACCCGCAGGTACAACGACAGGCCTTCGGCGAGTTCCCAGGTGCCGTGCAGGTCGAGCAAGGCATAGCCGCCGGTGGACAGGTCGTGGCGCGCCGGCGCCTCGCCTTCCTCGGGGTCCTCGACCAGGCCGTCCTCGTTGCCGCTGGCCACGCGCCGCGACACCGCGCGCAAGTCGGCCCCCAGCGTCAGCTGCGCCAGCGCCTGCCAGTCCACGCCCAGCTTCAGCGTGTTGCGCGGCAGGCCGGCGATGCGCGTGCCCGGCCGCAAGGTCACCGTGCGCTCGCCGGAGAGCAGTTCGCCGGCGCTGCGGTAGGTGGCGTCCAGGTAGCTGTAGCCGGCGAACCAGCGCAGCGCGCCGTGGCTGCCGCGGTAGCTGAGGTCGGCGCCCTGATAGCGGGTGCGGTCGACGTTGTCGAAATAGCCCTGCTGGGAATTGGGTGCGCGCAGGAACAGGATGTCGTCGCGGTTGTCGGCGCGGTACAGCGAGGCGTTCAGCGTCTGCGCCGGCGTCGGGTTCCAGCGCAGGCCGAGCTCGTAGGTGCGCGAGACGATCTGCTCCAGGCGCGGGTCGGCCTGCAGTCCGGTCGGCAACCGGCACGGCTGTTCCGGGTCGGCGCAGCCGAGTTCGATCGCGGTCGGCGCGCGGCTGTTCTGCGAGGCCGAGGCGAACGCGGTGAAGCCGTCGCCCAGGCGCTGGGTGATGCCCAGCGAGGGATTGGCCTTGGCGAACACGAAGCGCTCGCGCGGCAGCACGCCGTCGTCGGCGGTGGACAGGGTGTTGGCGACGGCGACGCGGTTCCAGCGCAGCGCGGCATTGAGGTGGGTGGCCTCGCTCAGCTCCCAGGTATCGGCGGCGAACAGGCCCAGGGTGCTGCTGCGCCCGTCGACGCCGGAGAAGAACTCCCGATCCTCGTCCGGATCGGCGACCACCGAGCGATCGTCCTGCACGAACGCCTCCTGCTCGTACTGCCGGTAGCGCACGCGGTTGCGGTCATAGGTGGCGCCGATGCTCAGCGCGTGCACGCCGGCCTGGTGGCTGAGGTTCAGTGCCACGCCCTCGGCGTGCTGGCGCATCTGCGTGGTGTTGAGCACGCCACTGTGCAGCGCGTCGGCATCGGCGCGCGACACCGTGCAGCCGGCGTCCAGCGGCGTGCCGTCGGCGGCGTAGCCGTCGGCGCAATCGTCGACGAACTCTTCGTAGTCGTCGTTGATGTCGCCGTTGACGGTGTCGCGCCGCCCCTGGCGGTAGTAGGCGAGCAGATGCAGTGCGGTGCGCTCGTCGAAGCGATGGTCGAACTGTCCGGTGAGCAGCGTGTTGCGGTTGCGGGTCAGGTCCGGCGAGGTGTAGACCGCTGCGCGGTCGGCTTCGTACAGCCCCGGCTCCGTGCCCTCGTCGGTGTAGCGATAGCTCGGCAGCAGGCCATTGCCGACCAGGCGGCTGCGCCCGTGCAGCAGCGACACGTCCCAGTCGGTGCGCTCGCCCTGCCGCCCGAACTTGCCGAACACGGTCCCCAGGCGGCCGGCGGAGGCATCGCGCCAGCCGTTCTCGTCAAAACCGGTGGCCGCGACGAAGGCATGCAGGCCGTCGGCACCGGCGTAGCCGTAGGACGCATCCAGGCGCTTGCGCGCGCCGCTGCCCACCGACAGGTCGGCGCGCAGGCCAGGCGCGGTCAGGCCGGACTGGGTGGTGAAGGCCAGCGCGCCACCCAGCGTGTTGGGACCGAACAGCGGGTTGGAGCCCGGCATCAGCGCGACGCTGCGGATCGCCGCCTCCGGCATCATGTCCCAGCTGACGATGTCGGCGAACGGCTCGTTCATGCGCACACCGTCCAGGTACACCGACACGCCCTGCGAGGCGCCCGGCAAGGCCGAGGCACGGAAACCGCGGAAGGTCAGGTCGGTCTGGAACGGGCTGCCCTGCACCTCGTTGGTGTCCACGCCGTTCATTTCGCGCAGCAGGAAGTCGGTGAGGTTGCCGGCCTGGCTGCGTGCGATGTCGTCGGCATTGGCGGTCTGCACCGTGTACGGCAGCAGGTCGGCATCGATCAGCGTGCCGGGGATCGGCGTGGCGGTGACCTCGACCCGGTCCAGCGCGGTGATCTGCGCGTCGTCGGCGTTGACCGTGGTCTGCGCGTGCGCCGGTGCGGCGAGCAGGCCGATGGCGGTGGCGACGGCCAGCGCGAGCAGGCTCGGCGGCGGAGTATGCGGTCCTGGGGTGTGGGTCATGCCGGTTCCTTGAGGGCTCAGTAGAGAACGATCGATTTGATGCCGCGGCCGGCGCGCATCGCCTCGAAGCCGCGGTTGATGTGGTCCAGCGGCAGGGTTTCGCTGATGAGTTCGTCGATGCGGATCTCCCCGGCCAGGTAGCGCTCGGCATAGGCCGGCAGCTCGCTGCGGCCCTTGACCCCGCCGAACGCGCTGCCGCGCCAGGCGCGGCCGGTGACCAGTTGCAGCGGCCGCGTGCTGATCTCCTGCGCGCTCGGCGCCACGCCGAGGATGATGCTTTCGCCCCAGCCCTTGTGGCAGCACTCCAGCGCCGCGCGCATCGCGCGCACGTCGCCGACGCAGGCAAAGCTGTGGTCGGCGCCGCCGTCGGTGAGGTCGACGATGACCTGCTGCACCGGCGCGCCGAAATCCTTCGGATCCAGGCAGTCGGTGGCGCCCAGCGCGCGCGCCAGCGGGAACTTGTCGCGGTTGATGTCGACCACGATGATGCGCTCGGCGCGCGCCATCACCGCGCCCTGCACCACCGACAGGCCGATGCCGCCGAGTCCGAACACCGCCACGCTCTCGCCGGGACGCACCCGCGCGGTGTTGAGCACGGCGCCGATGCCGGTGGTGACCGTGCAGCCGAGCAGGCAGGCCTTGTCCAGCGGCGCGTCCGGATGGATCCTGGCCACCGCGATCTCCGGCAGCACGGTGTACTCGGCGAAGGTGCTGGTGCCCATGTAGTGCAGCAGCGGACGTCCATGCAGCGAGAAGCGGCTGCTGCCGTCGGGCATCAGCCCGCGGTCCTGGGTGCTTCGGATCGCCTGGCACAGGTTGGTGCGGTTGGAACGGCAGTACTTGCACACGCCGCATTCGGGCATGTACAGCGGGATCACGTGATCGCCCGGGCGCACGCTGGTGACGCCGACGCCGACCTCTTCGACCACGCCGGCGCCTTCCTGGCCCAGGATCACCGGGAATGCCGTATCGGCATCGGCACCGGACAGGGCGATGTCGTCGCCGTGGCAGACGCCGCTGGCGACCATGCGCACCAGCACCTCGCCGGCCTTGGGCGGCTGCAGATCCACCTCTTCGATGGCCAGCGGCTGGTTCGCCGCCCAGGCGACCGCGGCTCGCGTCTTCATTCCGGCTCTCCCCGCCTCCCGTCGCGGCGCCCGTGAGCGCCGCTCGCCTCACCTCACTGCGCCACGATCACACCCCATGGCATCTCGCCCACCGCGATCTGCTTGATCTCCTTCATCGCCGCCGTGTCGATGACACTGATGCTGTTGGAACGGCCATTGGCCACGTACAACTTTTTGCCGTCCGGGCTCAGCGCCGGGTTCCAGGGCCGCTGCCCCACCGGGATCTCCGCCAACGCACGGCGCGCGGCCGGATCGATCACGCTGACCGTGCCGGCGCCATTGGACGCGTACACGCGGCTGCCGTCGCGGGCGATGGCGATGCCGGCGGTACGCTGCCCGGCCGGAATGCTGGCCACGCGCGTGCGCGCCGCCAGGTCGATCACGTCGACCACATTGGCCGCTTCCTGCGCCACATAGACCGTCTTGCCGTCGGGCGCGAACGCCATGCCGCGCGGATGCCCGCTGGTGGCGATGACGCCGGTGGACGCGCCGGCCTTCAGGTCGATCACGTCCAGGTCGTTGGAGCCTTCGTTGCTGGTCAGCAGCAGCGCGCCATCCGGCGTGTAGACGCAGTGTTCCGGCGCCTGCCCGCGAGTGGCGATGTGCGCGCCGATGGTGAAGCTGGCCGGGTCGATCAGCATCACCTGGTTCTGCCCCTCCACGCACACCGCCAGTTGGCGGCCGTCCGGCGACGCGGCCACGCCTTCGGCGTTCTCGCCGATGTCGACGCTGCGCAGCACGCGGTCCTGCACGGTATCCAGGTCCAGCAGGCGATGGCCCTGCGCGTCGATGACGTACAGATGCCCGGGCGGCCCCGGCACCACCTGCTGCAGGCGCTTGCCGAGCTGGCCCTGCGCCGACAGCGTGCGCACCACGCGGTCGCTACCGGTGTCGATCACCGAGATGGTGCCGCTGCGCTGGTTCGGGACGTAGGCCAGCGCCGCGGTCGCGGCCGCAGGCGCTGGCGCGGCCGCCGCCGCCGCATCGGCCCCCGCCGTCGGCGCGGCGGTGCGCTGGCACGCAGCAGCGAACAGCGACAGCGCGACGACGGCGGACAGGCGCAACGCTTTCCTCATTGCGTGGCGCCCGCGGTCTTGTTGATGGAATGGATGAAGGCCAGCAGCTTCTCGGTATCGCCCGGCTTGAGCACGGGACCGAACGGCGGCATCTGCCCGACCACCTTCTCGTGGCCGATCCGGGTCTTGCCGTGCGCGGTCATGCCGGCGGTGCCTTCGGTGATCAGCGTACGCAAGGTGTCGTCGTCGCTGCCGTACACCCAGATGTCGTTGGTCAGCGGCGGACACATGCCGCCACCACCGGTGCCGCCGTGACAGGCGGTGCAGCCGGCGGAGTTGAACAGCGCCTTGCCTTCGGCGACCAGCTCCGGGGTGACCTTGACCGGCGGTCCCTTCGGAATCGGCGTCACCGCCGCAGCGGGGGCCGGTGCGGCGGCAGGAGCGGCGGCGGGCGCGGTCGCCGCCGGCGCAGAGGCCGGTGCAGGCGCCGGCGCCGCAGCCGGCTCGGGTGTGGCCGCTGGCGCGGCGGGCGTCTCCTGCTTGCCGCAGGCGGCCAGCAACAGGAGCGAGGCGAACAGGGACACGGGCAACAGCACGGAGACGGCACGACGACGGACGGAAGCAGAGCGCATGGGAGCAGAACCTTTGCGGAGTGCACGATGGGAGGAGCAGGCCGGGCGAGCGGCGTGTACGGAACGGCGGAAAGCGGTCATTGCGTGCGTCGGTGCTGGGCCTCCGTCAGCAGGTGGGCGAGTTCGGCATTGCCGCGTTGCTGGGCCAGCGCCGCCGGGGTCTTGCCGTCGGCGTCGCGCGCATCGGCGCTGGCGCCGGCGGCGAGCAGACGCCGGGCGCTGTCCTCGCGGCCGGCAGCGGCGGCCAGCATCAACGGCGTGACGCCGGCGCGGTTGGCACGGTCGGCTTCGGCACCGCGCTTGAGCAGCAGATCGAGGATCTTCGGGTCGTTGCGCGCCACCGCGAACATCACCGGGGTGAAGCCGGCCGGATTGGCACGGCGCACGCTGGCACCCGCGGTGAGCAATGCCTGTACCAGGTCGGCGTCGGCGTAGGAGATGGCCAGGTCCAGCGGCGTCCAGCCGTCGGCGGACACCGCCTCGACCTTGGCGCCATGCGCCAGCAATTGCGCGGCGCTCTTGCCGTCGTTGGACCAGGCCGCCTTCATCAACGGCGTCCAGCCATTGCTGTCGCGGTTTTCGACCTTGGCGCCCGCGGCCAACAGCTCGCCGACCAGCAGCGGCGCCTGGTTGCGGATCGCCTGCTGCAGCGGCGGCTCGCCGAGCAGGTTGGGCTTGTCGGCGCTGGCGCCATGCCGCAGCAGCCAGGCCACGCGCACGCCATCGCCGGCATCCAGCGCGTGCGCCAACTCATCGTTGGGATCGGCGCCACCGGCGATGCGCAGCTGCAATTGCGCCAGCATGTCCGACGAGGCCTGCGCGCTCGGCGTGTCGTCCTGGTCGTCGGGCGCCGCATAAGGTCCGTGCGAGCGCAGGTTGCCGGCGACGATGCAATCGGCGCAGGCCACCAGCGGCACGTGATAGTCGCGCAGGATCGCGTCGATCTTGCCGGCGCTGCGCTGCATCGCCGCGTTCAGCGCATCGCGCAATGCCGCGTTCTTGCGCGACACCGCCCACGCCATCGAATATTCCAGCACCTCGTTGTCGATGACGTTCAGCGGCACCACGCCGAGGCCGCCGCGCGCGGCGTAGTAGCCGGCCACCGGTCCCCAGGATTCGGCGGCATCGAGCTTGCCGGCGGCGACCTGCTCGGCGAGCTTGCCGGGATGTTCCTGCGGCGCACTCGCCGAATCGTAGAACAGGTACTGCACTTCACCCTGCACGCCATGGTCGAACAGCGCCTGCCGCGCCGGCGAGCTCTGGAACACGCCGACCTTGAGCTTTTTCAGCGCAGGATCGTCCAGCGAGGCAGGACGCAGGTCCAGGCCCTTGCGGGTGACCAGCACATAGGTGGAGCGATACAACGGGCGCGTGGGCAGGCCCATTTCAAAATCGCTGTTCATGTCCATCAGCACGTCGCAGCGCCCGGCGTTGATCGTGCTGCGCGCCAGGCCGCGCTGGTAGTAGCTGCGCCACTCGTACTCCAGGCGCCGGCCCATCTCCGCGGCCACCACCTGGGCGATCTTGTTCTGGAAGCCCTCGCCTGCACGATCGGACAACGGCATGTTGCCGGGATCGGCACAGACCCGCAGCACCGGCGCATCGGCCGGCAGCGTCGTGGCGGGCGCGGCGGATGCCGGTGCCGCAACGGCGGGCGGGGCAGCAGGAGCGCGAGCCGTCGCGGACGACGGCTCGCGCGTACAGCCCGCGGCGACGAGTCCGAGGCTGCACAACAGCAACACGGCGCGCGCGCCCGCAGGCAGGCGCCGCGAGGCGGGTGCCATCCGGCACCCGCTCGCACCCTGGACGCGGCGCCGCCGGCTCATCGCACCGTCTTGGCGGCGACCGCCGCGCTGCCGCCACCGGCGGCCGCAGTGGCGGTCGTGGTGGGCGTGACGGTCTTGCCGGCGCCGTCGATGCGGAAGGTGTGCACCATGCCGCCCAACGGGATCTTGTCGAAGCCGTTGCTGAAGGCCAGGCCCGCGGCACCCAGCGCGCCGTACGGATCGCCCGGATCCAGGCCGGCGGCGACCGGCAGGCCGATCCAGCCGCCGATACCCGAGAACACCGCCACGTACTGGTGGCCGTTGGCCTTGTAGGCGATCGGATTGCCGATGACGCCGGAGGGCAGCTTGGTCTCCCACAGTTTCTTGCCGGTGTCCTTGTCCACGGCGCGGAACCAGCCGTCCAGCGTGCCGTAGAACACCAGCCCGCCATCGGTGACCAGGGTGCCGCTCCACACCGGGAACTTCTCCTTGATCTCCCACTTGGACTTGCCTTCGACCACGTCGAACGCCTTGACGATGCCCAACGCGCCCGGCTCGTTCGGCTTCATCAGCACGTTGGCGAACACGTACGGCAGGCCCATCATGGTGTTGCCGCGCTCCTGCGGGTCCAGCTCCATGTGCCAATTGTTGGTGCCGCAGAAGAACACCGCCGAATTGGACGGGTCCACCGAGCACGGCTGCTGGTCCTTGCCGCCCATCGCCGACGGGAACGCCTCGACCTTGCGGCCGCGTTCCAGCGGCGAATGCGCCGCGACCTTGACCGGGCGCCCGGTCTTCATGTCGATGCGCTCGGCCCAGTTGGCCGGCACGAACTTGTTGGCGCGCAGCAGCGTGCCGTCGCGGCGGTCGAGCACGTAGGCAAACCCATTGCGGTCGAACTGCACCACCGACGGCACCTGCTTGCCGTCGATGGTCAGGTCGACCAGGATCGGCTCGTTGATGCCGTCGTAGTCCCACTGGTCGAACGGGGTCTTCTGGTAGCCCCACACCGCCTCGCCGGTGTCGATCTTGCGCGCAAACAGGGTCATGGACCACTTGTTGTCGTACTCGCCGGTGTCGCATTCCTTCTGCGTGGTCTTGCCGCAGCGGTACGACGGGCTCCACAGGCCGGGATTGCCGGTGCCGTAGTAGACCAGCTTGAGTTTCGGGTCGTAGCTGTACCAGCCCCAGGCCGCGCCGCCGCCGCGCTTCCAGCCTTCGTCGGGGTAGGTCTTCTGGCCGAGGTCGCCGAGCTGGCCGTGCTGCGGATTGGCCTTGTTGAAGTCCGGGCCGAGGCAGATGTCCTTGTCGGTGCCGGTGGCCTCGCAGGACCAGGCCTGCTTGCCGTCGGCCAGCGCGTACGCGGCCACGCGCCCGCGCACGCCGAACTCGTTGCCGCTGATGCCGGCCACGACCTTGCCGTCGGCGATGATCGGGGCCATGGTGATGGTCTCGCCCTTCTCGGGATAGGCGAGCTTCTGCTTCCACACTTCCTTGCCGGTCTTGGCATCGAGCGCGATCACGTCGCCGCTGAGGCTGCCGAACACCACCTTGCCGTCGGCGTAGGACGCACCGCGGTTGACCGTATCGCAGCAGGCCACCGCCACCGCGCGCTCGTCCTGCTGCGGGGTGTACTTCCACAGCACCTTGCCGTTGTCTTCCTGCGACAGGTCGATCGCGAACACGTTGTTCGGATAGGCGCTGACCATGTACATGGTGCCGCCCACCACCAGCGGCTGGCCTTCGTGGCCGCGGGTGGCGTCGGTCTTCATCTCCCACGACATCTTCAGGTTCTTGACGTTGTCGCGATTGATCTCGGCCAGCGGGCTGTGCCGGTTCAGGCCGAAGTCGCGGCCGATGCCACCCCAGTTGTCGGGGTTGGCGGCATTGGTGGCGAACTCGCTGTCGGTATCGGCAACCGCGGCCGGCGCGGCGGCCGGCGGCTGCTGTGCGGCGGCCGGTGCGGCCGGCGCCGGAGCCTCTTCCTGCTTCTTGCAACCCGCCAATGCCAGCGCAGTGGCCAGCGCGAGCAGCGTACAAGCCTGGGTACGACGTGAATGACTGTGCATCGTTCTACTCCCCTCGTTGAAGAGCCGCGTCACTTCACCTATCGGCGTGTGCCACGGAACCTGAAGCGTGGATGTATACGAGCAACGTCCATGCCATCGCGGCGCTGCGATGCAACATCCCTTGACGTGCGGATCACGACGCCGGTTGTCGTCGCGGAGACGCCCACCAGCGCGGTCGAGGGTGTCTCGGAAACGTGACACTTTGCGCCACACGGTTGCATCGGACGTGGCGCAGTGTGAGCACATGTGCCGGTGGCACACCCTGCGCCATCGCTGCGCTTGCCACACTGGCGCACACGGGTGCGCACGGCGGGGCGCGCGACGGGGAGTGCGCATCCGGCACGCCTGCACCGATCTCGCCAAGGAGGGTGCGGCGCGCGGCGGCGGTCAGCCGCCGCGCCGCAGTCAGTGCGACTGCGGCCCGACGCGGTCCTGCCACCACGCCAGCAGCGCGGCGCAATCGGCGAAATGCAGGTCGGCCAGCGCCGGCCAGGGATTGTCCGGATGCAGCAGCACGGTGGTGGCGCCGGCATGGCGCCCGCACTGCAGGTCGTAGGCGTGGTCGCCGACCATCGCCAGTGCCTGCGGCGCCACGCCCCAGTGCTCGGCCAACTGCAGCAGGCCGCCGGGATGCGGCTTGGGCGGCGCCTCGTCGCGGCCGAGGATAGTGACGTCCTCGAACAGGTCGTCGACCTCGATCTCTTCCAGGGTCAGCTGCGCCAGCTCGCGCGCGTTGCGGGTGAGCACCGCCAGCCGGCAATCGGCCGCGTGCAGGGTGCGCAGCAGCGCCGGCGCGCCGTTGGCCGCGGTGGCCTCCTGGGCCAACACGCGCTCGTGCTCCAGCAGCCAGGCGTGCTTGCTGGCGCGCTGCGCGTCCGGCAGCGCCGCCAGGTGCTGCAGGATGTCGGCCTGCGGCGGGATCTGCAGTTCGCGGCGGATCAGCGCGAAATCGTGCACGGCACGGGTCAGGGTGCCGTCCATGTCGAACACCCAGTGGCGCACCTGGCACAGCGCCTCGGCCGGCGGTGGCATGGCGGCATGCATCGCGCTCAATCCCAGCCCGGCATCTGCGCGCCGTCCAGGCCGCCGGTCTCGAACACCGCGGTGCGGGTGCCGCCGGCCTTCACCGGGAAGGTGATCTGCAGCACCGTGGTCTTGCGCGCCAGCTTCCACAGCGCCTTGTCGTCGCTGATGAACATGGCGATGGCCTCGTCGGTCTTGGGCCGCCAGGCCGCGGCCGCGTGCGGCGGCGCGTCGTCGGCCTTCAGTTCCACCTTGCAGCCGCCGGCGCAGCGGAAATCGCCGGACTGCAGCACGAGGTAGGCGCTGCGCTTCCATTCCGGATGGTCGCGGAACACCAGTTGCACCGGCTTGGGCCCGCTGCCGTCCACATCGACCTTGTCGCGGCTGTACAGCATCGCCGAGCGCTGCACGCCCTTGCCGGCCGGCACCTGCGAGTACTGCCAGGCCGCCTGCATGCGCCGCAGCTCGCGCGCCGCTTCGCCCTTGGCCTTGACCTCGGCGTAGCCGGGCTGGATGCGTTCGGCCGCGTCCGAGCCGGGGTACTGCTGCAGCAGCGCCGCGCCGTGGATCCGGGCCAGGTCCCAGTTGCCCGACTTCACCGCGGCGTCGTACTGCTTGGCCAGATCGTCGGCCGCCTGCGCCTTGGCCTGCGCTTCGGCCGTGGCCTGCGCCTTGCGCTCGGCCTCGTGATCGCCGCAAGCGGCCAGGGCGACGGCGCACAGCGCGCCGAGCAGGATGCGTTTCATCGTGGGGTTCCTCGTTGGATCAGGGTGTCGATGGCCTGCGCGACCTCGGCGGGCTTCTCGACGATGGACATGTGGCCGCTGCCGTCCAGCAGCACCTGGATCGCCTGCGGCAGGCGTTGCGCGTACAGCGCCAGCGCGCTGGCGTCGATCACCGCGTCCTGCACGCAGTTCAGCAGCAGCGTCGGCTGGCGGATGTGCGCGGCCTCCTCGAACGGCAGGAACGCCTCCTCGCCGCGGCCGATGCGCGCCAGCACCTGCTGCTCGAAATCGGCCTCGCGGCGACGCCAGGCCACCACCGCCGGCACCGCCCAGCGCGGGATGCGCGGCTTGGCGCGCTCGAGCAGGAACACGGTGTCGATGTAGCGGCGCAACGACGCCGCATCGTGCACCGCGAACGGATTGTGCCCGTCCAGCACCGCCTGGCCGAAGACGTTGTCGGCGAAGCGCACGCCGGCGGCGTTGAACAGGCCGACCCGGTCGAACACCGCCGGATGGCGCGCCGCGGCCAGCGCCGCGATGCCGCCGCCCATCGAATGCCCCAGCAGCACGCATTCGCTGCCCGCACGGCGCGCGCACTGCACCGCGAACGCAGCCACGCGCTCGGCCTGCGCCACAAAGCCGTAGTCCTGCCCGGCGATGCGCTGGCTCTCGGCCCAGCCGGGCAGATCCGGGATCACCAGGTGATAGCGCGTGCCCAGCGCGCGCGCCAGCGGCAGCCAGTTCTCCTTGCTGCCGGTGAAGCCATGCACCAGCAGCAGGGTCGGCGCGGCGGGATCGGCCGCGGCGCGCACCAGATAGGTCCAGGTGTGCCCGGCGACCTGCGACTGGCGCCGCCGCAGCCCGCTGCCGCGACGCTGGCGCAGGCTCTCCAGGCGCACCAGCAGGAACGGATCGCGCGCCACCAGCAGCGCCCCGATCGGCATCGCCACGAGCGCCACGCACAGCAGCGACACCAGCAACGCCAGGGCGCCAGCCAGCAGCAGCAGCATCATCAAGACCAGGGTCGCCATCACCATGGGGACACCGGAGCGCGCAGGCCGCTCATGCGCTCACGCCACCACGTCGGCTTCGCCGAGATGGAGGGCCAGCCACACGGTCGGCTGCACGGGATCGGTGAAGGTCACCCAATGCGGCGTATCGGCCGGGATGAACAGATGGTCGCCCGGCGCCAGCGCGACCTCGCGATCGCACAGCGCCACCCGCGCGCGACCGCGCAGCACCAGCACCCATTCGTCGTGCGCCTGCAGGTACGGCGACTCCTGCGGCGTGGTCTGCCCGTGCGAGACGATGCGCTCGACGCGGCAACCGGAGCGCCGGAGCAGTTCGGTGAAGATTTCGCCACCGTGGGCATCGGGCAATGCGTCCAGCAAGGAACCGGACAGCACGGGCGCGTCGGTCATCTCAGCAGCCCCTCGGGGGGCGCATGCAGGCCCGCGCGCATCGGCGCCGGCAACGACCTGCCATGGCACTGGCGCTTGCAGCGGAGACCGGGGCGGCGGTGGCGAACGATGTCATGCGCGCATGGACCGAGGACCATCGGGACTGCCGAGGATATCGCGAATGCGTGGCAGCAGGTCGTGCTGATCGACGGCGTTGCGTGTGGAATCCGTTAAGGCGGCACTGCACAGGCACGCGCCTCATGCCGGCGGCGCATGCGAGGCCGCAGATGACGACGTCCTGCAACGCAGGCGCGGCCATGCCGCCACCATCGCACCCTCCCCGCGCGACGCGATCGTCGCAACACGCCGGCCGCACACACGCACACGGCGCCGGGAGTGCTCCCGGCGCCGTGTGCGCGGTCTTTCGCGGGCGACTTGCGTCAGTGCGCGGTGCTGCCGGCCTTGGCCTTGTCCAGCATGTCCTGCACCGACACCGTGGTGATCGGGTGGTAGCCGGGCTTGGCCTTGGCGAACACCTCTTCGGCGAAGGCGAGCCCGTCCGGCGTCTTCACCAGTTCGGCGTAGATCGGCAGGATCAGCTTGCGGCGGCCGACGCGGGCGATGAACTCGCCGGCGGCCGGGCGCGCGTCCACGTAGCCGCTGCGGATCGCCAGCGGATACCAGCGCATGGCGATCTCGCCGTTGGCGGTGCCGGTGAAGTGGTAGGCGTCGTCGAGTTGCTTGAGCTGCGCCGGGGTCAGCTTCTCGCCCAGGCCGCTGAGGAAGCGCGTCCACTCCTGGGTGCTCCAGGCATCGGTCACCTGCTTGCCAGGCAACGTGCCGCTGCCGGTCCAGGCGATGCGCGCGGTGTCGACCATGGCGAAGTTGCGCGAACGCGCCTTCTGCGCGAACGCCGGAATGCCCGGCTCGTCCAGCCACGCATGCAGTTCCTGCGCGGTCACCGCGTTCGGCTTCTTGGGCAGCAGGTGGGTCTTCAGGTACTCGACGAACTGATCGGTGTTGGCGCTCTGGAACGCGTGGTCGTCGAACCAGCCGCGCAGGAACGGATCGAAGGTGTCGCGGCCGAAGCGCTGTTCCAGGAACTGCAGGAACCATGCGCCCTTGACGTAGGCGACCTGGCTCAGCGCCTCGTCCGGATCGCGCTCGGTCAGCGCCGGCAGCGCCAGCGCCTGGTCGGCCGGGCTCATGCCCTTCAGTTCGGCGAGCAGGTCGGTCTGGTCGATCTCGCGCTCCATCTCCGCCGCTTCCGGGCCGTACAGCGCCTCGGTGATGCGCGCCTGCACGTAGGTGGTGAAGCCTTCGTTGAGCCAGATGTCCTTCCAGCTGGCGTTGGTCACCAGGTTGCCGGACCAGCTATGCGCCAGTTCGTGCGCGATCAGCGACACCAGCGACTTGTCGCCGACGATCACCGTCGGGGTGGCGAAGGTCAGGCGCGGATTCTCCATGCCGCCGAACGGGAACGACGGCGGCAGCACCAGCATGTCGTAGCGGCCCCAGCGATACGGACCGTACAGCGTCTCGGCGGCCACGATCATCTTCTCGGTGTCCTCGAACTCCTTGGCCGCCTTGTCGACCATCGCCGGCTCGGCCCACACGCCCGAGCGCGCGGAGATCGGCTTGAACACCAGGTCGCCGGCGGCGATCGCCAGCAGGTAGGACGGGATCGGCTGCGGCATCTTGAAGCGGTAGTCGCCGTTGCGCACCGCCTTGGGATCGTTGTCGGCGCTCATCAGCACCATCACGTCCGGACGCGAGACCACGTGCGCGCTGTAGGTGAAACGCACGCTCGGCGTGTCCTGCAGCGGCACCCACGAACGTGCGTGGATCGCCTGCGACTGACTGAACATGAAGGGCAGCTTCTTGCCCTCGGTCATCGACGGCTCCAGCCACTGCAGGCCCGAGGCGGTCGGCGCGGTGTGGTAGGTGATGCTGATCGTCTGCGGCTGCGTCGGCGCCTCGATGGTCAGCTTGCTGCCGTAGATCTTGTCGGCCGGCGCCAGCGCGTACTGCAGCGGCGCCTGCTGGCCCTTGCCGTCGTCGGCCTGCACCTTCTCGATGGTCAGGTCGCGCGTATCCAGCACCAGTTGCTTGGCGCTCTTGTCCTTCCAGTCCAGCGTGTAGGTGGCGGTGCCGCCGATCTGCTTGCTGTCGAAATCCAGCTTCAGATCCAGCGCCAGATCCTTGATCACGACCTTGGACGGCTCGGCGTAGGAGGTCTCGTCGTGGCTGCGGTCGGCCGGCTTGGCCGCGGCGGGTGCCGGCTTGGCGGCAGTGGCGGCCGCATCGGGCGCGGACGCTTCACGGGAACACCCGGACGCGACCATCGCGGCCAGGGACAACAACAGGAACGGGGAACGCATGGCAGTAACCGGTTCGAGGAAAACTCGCAGTCTACCGGAAGGCCGGGATTCGGGATTCGGGAGTGGGGATTCGCAACGGCAGTGCAATGCGTGCTGACGAACCCCGAATTACCGCTCTCCAATCCCGGATCCACTCAGATCTTGTCGCCCGAATGGATTGCCACCATACCGCCGGCCAGGTTCTTGTGGTGGCTGCGGGCGAAGCCGGCCGCTTCCATCATTCCCTTCCGCGCGTCCTGCGGCGGAAGCTTGCGTCGGCACCGTCGGACCGCGCGTCGGGACTGAAGTCCCTCCCACAAGAACAGCCCAGCGCCGCGATCGGCCTGCAACCGATCGTCCGCTCTTACGATTCCCGAATCCCGACTCCCGAATCCCGGCTTTCTGTGGCAGATGCTTGCACCGGCACCGCCGGACCGCGCGTCGGGACTGAAGTCCCTCCCACAAGAACAGCCCAGCGCCGCGATCGGTCAGCCACCGATCGCCCGCTTTTGCGATTCCCGAATCCCGATTCCCAATTCCCGGCTTTCTGTGGCAGATGCTTGCGCCGGCACCGTCGGACCGCGCGTCGGGACTGAAGTCCCTCCCACAAGAACAGCCCAGCGCCGCGATCGGCCTGCAACCGATCGTCCGCTCTTCCGATTCCCCAATCCCGAATCCCGAATCCCGAATCCCTGCTTTCTGTGGCAGATGCTTGCACCGGGCACCGCCGGACCGCGCGTCGGGACTGAAGTCCCTCCCACAAGGACGACACAGCGCCGCGATCAGTCAGTACCCGATCGCCCGCCTTTGCGATTCCCGAATCCCGATTCCCAATTCCCGGCTTCTCAGATCCTATAGCCCGAGTGGATCGCCACGATGCCGCCGGTCAGGTTCTTGTAGTGGCTGCGGGCGAAGCCGGCCTCTTCCATCATCGCCTTCAGCGCGTCCTGCGGCGGATGCTTGCGGATGCTTTCGGCCAGGTACTGGTAGCTGTCGGCGTCCTTGGCGAACAGTTGGCCCAGGCGCGGCAGCACCTTGAACGAATGGAAGTCGTACAGCGGCTTGAACCAATCGGCGGTGACTTCGGAGAACTCCAGCACCCGCGCCTGGCCGCCGACCTTGAGCACGCGGTACATCTCGCGCAGCGCGGCGTCCTTGTCGGTGACGTTGCGCAGGCCGAAGGCGATGGTCACCAGGTCGAAGCTCTGGTCGGGGAACGGCAGCGCCTCGGCGTTGCACTGCACGTAGTCCAGGCCCGCAACCAGGCCGCGGTTGGTGAGGCGGTCGCGGCCCACCGAGAGCATGCCGGCGTTGATGTCGCCCAGCACGATCTCGCCGTCGGCACCGACCCGGTCCTTCAGCAGCGCGGCGATGTCGCCGGTGCCGCCGGCCAGATCGAGCACGCGGTCGCCCGGCTTGACCTGCGCGGTGGCGACGAAATAGCGCTTCCAGACCCGATGGATGCCCATGCTCATCAGGTCGTTCATCAGGTCGTAGTTGCCGGCGACCGAAGTGAAGACCTCGCCGACCAGCTTCTGCTTGTCCTTGGCGGCGACGTCGCGGAAGCCGAAATGGGTGGTGCCGGATTTGTAGGGGGATTCGCTCATGCCGGGATTATCGCACTGCCGGCCGCTCCGTGCCGGTGAAGCGGCGCCCGGGATGACAGCCGCCGGCCGCCTGCGCCAGACTGCGGTCAGACTCCCGCTCCCCCAGGCCATTCCATGCTGACCACGCCCGACTACCGCGCCCTGCTCGACACCGCCATCGCCGAAGCCCGCCAGGGCCTGGCCGAGGGCGGCATCCCGATCGGCGCCGCCCTGTACCACCGCGATGGCCGCCTGCTCGGCTGCGGCCACAACCGCCGCGTGCAGGAAGGCGATCCGTCGGTGCACGGCGAGACCGACGCCTTCCGCAAGGCCGGGCGCCAGCGCCGCTACAAGGACACCATCATGGTCACCACCCTGGCGCCGTGCTGGTACTGCAGCGGCCTGGTGCGGCAGTTCAACATCGGCACCGTGGTGGTCGGCGAATCGGTGACCTTCCAGGGCGGCATCGACTGGCTGCGCGAGAGCGGCGTGGAGGTCATCGACCTGCACAGCCAGGAGTGCATCGATCTGCTCGGCGGCTTCATCGCCGCACACCCGGACGTGTGGAACGAGGACATCGGCGAGGACTGAGCGGCCCGCCGCAGGCGCCGCGCTCGGCGCACCAGGCAGGACGCCCACCGACGCGCCCACGCGCCGACCCCAGGCCATGCCGAGCGACGCCGACCTGGCGCGCCGGCTTGCCCCGCCCGAGCCTCGCCACCGCCGCGCCGGCACCCCTGCACGGCCAAGGTCTGAGAACTCCCACGCCAGCAACGGCGGGAAGGGCCCTGCCGGCCGAGTGTTATATTGTTTCAAAATTAACACCGATCGCACCGCATGCCGTCTGTTGCCCTCGCTTCGCCCGCCTCCCTCGCCGTTCCCGCGACGCCCGCCGCGCGACTGGCCTCGATCGACCTGCTGCGCGGCACGGTGATGCTGCTGATGCTGCTCGACCACGTGCGCGAGACCTTCTACCTGCACCACCCGGTCGGCGACCCGATGGAGGTGGAAGGCACGGCGCCGGCGCTGTTCGTCGCGCGCACCCTCGCCCACCTGTGTGCGCCGGTGTTCGTGTTCCTCACCGGCCTGTCCGCCTGGCTGTACGCGTCCCGGCCGGCCGACGGGCGCACGGCGGCCGCCCGCTTCCTGCTCAAGCGCGGCCTGTTCCTCATCGTGCTGGAGCTGACCCTGGTCAACCTGGCCTGGAGCGGCGCCTTCCCGCCGCAGGCGCTGTACCTGCAGGTGATCTGGGCGATCGGCCTGAGCATGCTCGCGCTGGCCGCACTGCTGTGGCTGCCGCGGCCGGCGCTGGCCCTGCTCGGCGCGGCCCTGGTCGCCGGCCACCACCTGCTGGACGCGGTGCAGGTGCAGGGCGACGGCCCGCTCGCGGCCGCCTGGGCGGTGCTGCACGACAGGCGCTGGCTGGAGTTGGGCGAGCTGCGTCTGCGCACCTCCTACCCGGTGCTGCCGTGGATCGGGGTGATCGCGCTCGGCTATGCCGCCGGCCCCTGGTACGGCGCCGCCGCCGAGCCGGCGCAACGCCAGCAGCGCCTGCTGGCCTGGGGGCTGGGCGCGCTGGCCGGCTTCCACCTGCTGCGCTGGCACAATGGCTACGGCGATGCGCCCTGGCAGGCGCAGGACGACCTCGCGCATACCGCGATGAGCTTCTTCAACGTCACCAAGTACCCGCCGTCGCTGCAGTTCCTGCTGCTGACCCTGGGCTTGGGCCTGCTGTTGCTGCACCTGTACGAGCACCCCGCCGTGGCCCGGACCCTGGCGCCGCTGGCGACGATCGGCGCGGCGCCGATGTTCTTCTACCTGCTGCACCTGTACGTGCTGAAGCTCGCCTACCTGGCCGCGCTGGCGCTGTGGGGCGCCAACCAGGGCGACCTGTTCGGTGTGGACAGCGTGGCCGCGCTGTGGGCGATCGCCGCCTTGCTGGGCCTGGCCCTGTACTGGCCCACCGCCGCGTTCGCGCGACTGAAGGCACGGCGCCGCGACCTGGGCTGGCTGCGCTACTTCTAGGTTCATCTGCGTGCAATGCAGGCGTGATCGACTGCCGGTTCCCTCGTTCGCGCCTGGAGACCTGCGATGTCCACCCGCCTGCCGCAGTTGCTGCTGATCGGCCTGACCCTCGCCGCCTGCGCCGGATGCGCGACCGCGGCGAGCAAGCGCGACGCCTGGGTGGTGCAGCAGATCCACGACTACAACCATCCCTACGCCGCGCAGCGCGCCGAGTTGGACACCAAGATGGCGACCATGGCCACCGGCGCCTACGCCTTCTACCGCGGCACCGACCATATTTTCTACCAGGACATGACGACCCTGCCGGGCTCGCTGTGGACCTCGCCGCAGACCGGCTACACCTGGCTCGGCGGCGACACCCACATCGGCAACTTCGATGCGGCGCGCGACAGCAGCGGCAAGGCGGTGTTCAAGGTCGCCGACTTCGACGAAGGCCACCTCGGCCAGTACGTGTGGGACCTGCGCCGGCTGGCCGCGAGCATGGTCCTGGCCGGGCGCGACAACGGCCTGTCCGACAGCGACATCGGCGACGCCATCGACACCATGGTCGGCGCCTACCTGGACAAGATCGCCGATTTCCGCGGCAGCGACGCCGAAGAAAGCTTCCAGCTGAGCAAGCGCAACACCAGCGGCGCGGTGGCCAAGATCATCGACAGCGCCGACGGCAAGAGCCGCAGCAGCCTGCTGTCCAAGTACACGGTGGTCAACGGCGGCAAGCGCCAGTTCCAGAACCTGGACAACCTGGTCGCGGTGGACGCCGGCACCGCCTCGGCGGTGGCCGCGGCGATGAACGGCTACATCGGCTCGATCGCCGCGTCCAAGCGTTACGCGGCCAGTTACTACAGCATCAAGGACGTGCGCCAGAAGCTGGGCTCGGGCACCGGCAGCCTCGGCCGCCTGCGCCTGTACGTGCTGATCGAAGGCCCGAGCACGTCGACCAGCGACGACGTGATCCTGGAGTGGAAGCAGGAAGCGGCCAGCGTGGTCGCCGTGGCCGCGCCGTCGCAGATGCCGGCCTCGACCTACGACAACAACGAGGGCGCGCGGGTGGCGCGCACCGCCAAGGCGCAGACCATCGACGCCGACGTGCTGGTCGGCTACGCCAGCGTCAACGGCACCCCGTTCTACGTGCACGAGAAATCCCCGTTCCAGCAGGACCTGGACCCGACCGCGCTGGACAGCGCCGGCAAGCTCGCCACCGCCGCCACCTACCTGGGCCAGGCCCTGGCCTCGGCGCATGCGCTGGCCGACCAGGACTACGACCCGAACGTGGTGCCCTACAGCATCGACAAGCAGATCGACCAGGCGGCCAGCAGCAAGAGCGGCCTGAAATCGGAACTGCGCCAGTTCGCGTTCGACTACGCCGCGCAGGTGCAACTGGACTGGCAGTCGTTCGTGGCCGCGTACAAGGCGGGCACGCCGCTGTATTGAGTTCGCGCCGGGTGCGTGCAGCGTAAGCGGAGCTGCCACGTCTCGTAGGAGCGGCTTCAGCCGCGACGGCATTCCCGGGAAGGCCTCATCGCGACTGAAGCCGCTCCTACGACGCGCGCGACGTAGGCGTGACGTAGGGACAAGGTGCACAGCGGCAGGCGCGGGCAACGCGCCTGCCGAGGTGGATCGCACCAGGTCCTACAGGATATACCGGCTCAGGTCAGGGTCCTGGACCAGCTCGCCCAGGTGCGCATCGACGTAGGCCGCGTCCACGGTGACGCTCTGCCCGTCGCGGTCCGGGGCTTCGTAGCTCAGCGTGTCGAGCAGGCGCTCGAGCACGGTGTGCAGACGCCGCGCGCCGATGTTCTCCTGGCGCTCGTTGACCAGGAACGCGATCTCCGCCAGGCGCGCGATGGCGTCGTCGGTGAAGCGCAGGCTCACGCCCTCGGTCAGCAACAGCGCTTCGTACTGCTTGGTCAGCGCCGCCTTCGGTTCGGTGAGGATGCGGATGAAGTCGTCCTTCGACAGCGCCGACAGTTCCACCCGGATCGGGAAGCGGCCCTGCAGCTCCGGGATCAGATCGCTGGGCTTGGCCAGGTGGAACGCACCGGAGGCGATGAACAGGATATGGTCGGTCTTGACCGTGCCGTACTTGGTGCTGACGTTGGAGCCTTCCACCAGCGGCAGCAGATCGCGCTGCACGCCTTCGCGCGAGACGTCGCCGCCGGTGGCGCCGGCCTCGCTGCGCTTGGCCACCTTGTCGATCTCGTCGATGAACACGATGCCGTGCTGTTCGCAGGCCTCGATCGCCGCGGCGCGCACATCGTCCTCGTTGACCAGCTTGCCGGCCTCTTCCTCGATCAGCAGCGGCCGCGCGGCCTTGATGGTCAGCTTGCGCGACTGCGACTTGCCGCCACCGAGGTTGGAGAACATCTGCCGCAACTGCTGGCCCATTTCCTCCATGCCCGGCGGGGTCATGATGTCCATGCTGACGTTGACCGCGACATCCAGTTCGATCTCGCGCTCGTCCAGTTCGCCGGCACGCAGCATGCGCCGGAACTTGCTGCGGGTGTCGCTGTCCTGCGCCGAGGGCTCGTTGCGTGCGGCTTCCGGATCGAAGCCGATGCCGGCGCTGCGCCGCGGCAGCAGCGCATCGAGGATGCGGTCTTCGGCGCGCTCCTCGGCCTGCGTGCGCACGCGGGTCTTGGCCTGCTCGCGGTACAGCTTGACCGCGGTATCGGCCAGGTCGCGCACGATCTGCTCCACGTCCTTGCCGACGTAGCCGACCTCGGTGAAGCGGGTCGCCTCGACCTTGACGAACGGCGCGTTGGCCAGCGTCGCCAGACGCCGCGCGATCTCGGTCTTGCCGACGCCGGTGGGGCCGATCATCAGGATGTTCTTCGGCATCACTTCGTTGCGCAGCGCATCGGGCAACTGCATGCGCCGCCAGCGGTTGCGCAGCGCGATCGCCACCGCGCGCTTGGCCTCGTGCTGGCCGACGATGTGGCGGTCCAGCTCCTGCACGATCTCGCGCGGGGTCATGGTGCTATGGGTATCGGTCATGGTCGGGAAATCGAAGAGGGAATCGGGAATGGAGAATCGGGAATGGGAAAGCAGGCGTCATCGGTGACGGAGACGGGAACCGCTGTTGCGATTCCCCAGTCCCCATTCCCGATTCACAGCTCTTCCACCACCACGTTGCGATTGGTGTAGATGCAGATGTCGCCGGCGATGTTCAGCGCTTCGACGGCGATGGTGCGCGCGTCCAGCGTGGTGTGGCCAAGCAGCGCGCGCGCCGCCGACAAGGCGTAGGAACCACCGGAGCCGATGGCGATGATGCCGTCCTCCGGTTCGATCACGTCGCCGGTGCCGCTGATGATCAGCGAGGTTTCCTTGTCGGCGACCGCCAGCAGCGCCTCGAGCTTGCCGAGGCGGCGCTCGGTGCGCCAATCCTTGGCCAGTTCCACCGCGGCGCGGGTCAGCTGGCCGTGCTTCTCCAGCTTGACCTCGAACAGTTCGAACAGGGTGAACGCATCGGCGGCGGCGCCGGCGAAGCCGGCCAGCACCTGGCCCTCGCGGCCGAGCCGGCGCACCTTGCGCGCATTGCCCTTCATCACGGTGTGACCCAGGGTCACCTGGCCATCGCCGGCCACGGCGACGCGACCATCGCGGCGCACCGACAGGATCGTGGTGGCGTGGAAAACATTGGGGTTCTGACTGGGATCCATGCGGCCTCCGGAGCGATGACTCAGGTGTGGGGGCTGGCGGCGCGCGGTTCAAGCGTCGCCGAGCCGGGCATGCGCCGGCCGTGCCGGATCGGCAGCGATGTCCCACGCGACGTACCAGTCCTCGCCCTGGGTTTCGCTCGGATGCAGGGTGCGCCCGGCGCCGTTGCCGCAGGCCAGGCCGTGTGCCGCGCAATCGCGGTCGCAGCCCCAGCACAGCCGTTCGGGGCGGCGCGGCGCCAGCGGAAAGGGGTTGGCCATCGGTAAGCCCTCGCAACGTGGGAGGACAGTGTCCTCCCGCCTTTGCCGACTCGCCTTGATCCAGAACAAGCGCGGGCGCGATGCGGCGCTCAGGACTTGCGCTTGGCCCGCGGGTGCGATGCGTCGTAGACCTTGGCCAGGTGCTGGAAGTCCAGATGCGTGTAGATCTGCGTGGTGGCGATGTCGGCATGGCCGAGCAGTTCCTGCACGCCGCGCAGGTCGCCGGAGGATTCCAGGATGTGGCTGGCGAAACTGTGCCGCAGCATGTGCGGATGCACGTGCTTGAACAGGCCCTGGCGCCCGGCCAGTTGCTTGATCCGGATCTGTACCGCGCGCGCACCGATCGGCGCCCCGCCGCGGCCCGGGAACACCGGCGCGGCGGCCTCGCCCCGGCTTTCCTCGCGCCACGCCAGCAACGCGGCGCGCGCGTGCGAGCCGACCGGCACCAGCCGCTGCTTGTTGCCCTTGCCCAGCACGCTGACCATGCCGGCGACGAAATCCAGATCGCGCCAGCGCAGCGCGCACAGTTCGCTCAGGCGCAGGCCGGAGGAATAGAACAGCTCCAGCAGCGCGCGGTCGCGCAGGCCCAGCGGCGCATCGGTCGGCACTTCGACCAGGCGCACCGCCTCGTCGGCGTCGAGCACCTGCGGCAGCTTGCGCGGTGCCTTCGGCGCGCGCAGTGCCGCGGCCGGGCTGGTGGCGATGTGGCCGTGCTTGAGCAGCCACGCATAGAAACTGCGGCACGCCGACAGGCGCCGCTGCAGGCTCTTGGGCGACAGCCCGCGGCGGTGCTCGGCGGCGATGAAGTTTCGCAGTTGCGCGGCATCCAGCGCGGCCGGTTCGCCAAGCAGGTTGGCGGCCGCCCACGCCTCCAGCGCCGCCAGGTCGCGGCGGTACGCGTCCAGGGTATGCGCGGACATGCGCCGCTCGACCTGCAGGTAGGCGAGGAACCGGGACGCGGGAGACGTGGCCTCGCTCGCGATGCCAGCAGTGCCCTGCCCGGCTTGGTGATCGGCAGCGCCGGTTCCGGCGCTGTCCCGGGTCCCGGGTCCCGGATCCCGAGTCCCGGCCCCACTCATCGCTGCAACGCCACCGCCAGCGCCTCGCCCATCATGCGCAGGAACAAGGTGCCCATGCCGGGATAGAACCGGTTCGGGTCGCGGCTGCCGACCGCGATCAGGCCCAGGCCGGGCAGCGGCAGCAGCGCGGTGGATTGCACTTCGTCCACGCGCTCGCCGTACAGCAGCGCCTGCTTTTCCGGTTGCAGGCGGCCGCAGATCGGCTCGCCGTCCTTCAGGCAATCGCGGAACGGCGCCAGCCGCGGATCGTCGGCCGCCAGCACCTGCAGCCACGACGCCTGTTCCAGGCCGGGCAAGGGCTGCAGCAGCACGATGCTGACCAGGTCGCCCTGGAAATCCTCTTGCAGCGACGCGGCCATCGCGCGCACGCTGTCGGCGGCGCTGTGCTGACGCATCAACGCCAGGGTCAACTGGTGGGTACGCACCGCCAGCCGTTCATTGACCTGCGCATTGGCGGCCAGGTCGGCCAGCCGCCGCGACAGTTCGCGGTTCTTGTCGCGCAGCACTTCCAGCTGGTAGCTGGCCAGCGACGCGGTCGGGCCGTCGTCGCGCGGTACCACCAGGGTCAGCGCCAGATCGGGAAACTGTTTGAGGAAGCCGGGATGGCGCCGCAGCCACGCCGCCACCTCGTGCGCACCGAGCTTGTCGTGGCTGTCACTCATCGGATCCATTCTCCATCGAAGACGAACGTCGCCGGCCCGGACATCACCACCGGTGCGGTGTCGTCCGGCCATTGCACGCGCAGCTCGCCGCCCGGCAGGCTGACGCGCACGTCGCGCTCCACCCGGCCGCGCTGCATCATCACCGCGGCCGCCGCGCAGGCGCCGCTGCCGCAGGCCAGGGTCTCGCCGACGCCGCGCTCGTACACGCGCAGGCGCAGGTGGCCGCGGTCGATCACCTGCACGAAGCCGACGTTGACCGAATCCGGGAACGAGGCGTGCTGCTGCAGCAACGGACCCAGGCGTTCCACCGGTGCCGCATCGACCAGGCCCACTTCCAGCACCGCGTGCGGGTTGCCCATCGACACCGCGCCGAAGCGCACGCTGCCGCCCTGCAGCGGCAGCACGTATTCGTCGCGCGCACGCGGGAAGCCGACCAGCGGCACGTCCTCCGGCGCGAAGCGCGGCACGCCCATCGCCACGGCGAATTCGCCGCTGGCGCTGCGGGTGATGTGGTGACTGCCGGCGGGGCTTTCGATGACGAAATCGTCCGCGGCCGGCGCACTGCCGTCGCGCACCAGCCAGGCCGCGACGCAACGTGCACCGTTGCCGCATTGCCCGGCGGCGCTGCCGTCGGTGTTCCAGATGCGGTAGCTGGCGACCGCCGCGGCGTCGCGCGGCGGTTCGATGGTCAGGATCTGATCGCAGCCGACGCCGAAGTGGCGGTCGGCCAGGCGCACCGCCAGTGCGGCGTCCGGCGGCGGGGTGCCGTCGCGCAGGTCGAGCACCACGAAATCGTTGCCCGCGCCCTGCATCTTGCTGAAACGCAGGCGCGCGTCGTGGCGGGCCTCACTCATTCCCATTGGTGGGCATGGTGGTGTCGTTGGCCGGCGGGCGCTGCCCATCCACCGGCTGCGCCTGCCCGGCGGGATCGGTGGTCGCCGGCGGCGTCGCATCCGGCGCGGGCGTGGCGGGCGCGGCTTCCACCGGCACCGGCTTCTGCGGCATCACCAGCGGCCCCTTATTGCCGCAACCGGCCAGGGCCAGCAACGCAGCGGCGGAGAGAACGAGACGGATCGGAGAAGAGGACGATGTGCTCATGCGCCGAGTATAGCCACACCGGCATGAACCGGCTGTGCCGCGGTCGCCTGACGCGGCGCGCTCACGCGCGCGGCGGTTCCGGCCGCCACCACAACCATAGCGCCACCGCGCTCATGCAGCCGATCGCCAGCACCTGCACCCACAGCCGGTGCACGAACAGCAGCAGCACCAGCTCGCACGCGGCCATGGTCAGCGTCGCCATCCACTTGCCGCGACGGCTGACCGCGCCATGCCGTTCCCAGTCGCGGATGCTGCGGCCGAAACGCGGATCGCGCAGCAGGCGCCGGCGCAGCCGCGGCGAACCGCGCGCGGCGGCATAAGCGGCGATCAGCACGAATACCGTAGTCGGCAAGCCCGGCACAAAGATGCCGACGATGCCGGTCGCCAGGCTGGCATAGGCCAGCAGCCACCAGGCCCAGCGGAAACGGGAGTGCGTGCGCATGGCGGCATGATAAGCCTGCGCTGGCGCGGGCAGGTGGCGACCGTCTGTCGACGCAACCGAGGTAGCCGTGCGGCAGCGGCTGTGGGAGCCGCTTCGGCCGCGATGGAAGAAGCCACCGGTGCGTCCGACTCTTTGCAGTCGGGACTGAAGTCCCTCCCACAAGGCATTGCCAAGCCGTCAGCGCTGCTGCACGGCATGGCGCAAAGGCCATCGACCCTTCAGGTCCGACTCGGCCGGCATGCTCACTGTGGGAGCGGCTTCAGCCGCGACGCGTGAAGCCACTGGTGCGTCTGATCTCACAGCAGTCGGGACTGAAGTCCCTCTCACAAGGAGTGACCAGACCATCAGCACCGCTGACGGCCCCCGCATAGGACACAAGCGACCCGCCCACCGCAGGAGCGGCTTCAGCCGCGACGAGCGAAGCCTTCGGCTTGTCCGACCTTGGCGCAGTCGGGACCGAAGCCCTCCCACAAGGCATTGCCAAGCCGTCAGCGCTGCTGCATGGCATGGCGCATCAGCGATCGACCCTTCAGGTCCGACTCGGCCGCCATGCTCACTGTGGGAGCGGCTTCAGCCGCGACGGGTGAAGCCACAGGCCATCCGCCATCCAACCAAACATCGGGATGGGCCGGCCTCACGCCAGCCGCCCCACCTGCGCATCGGCCAGCCCGCAGGCCGGCCGATGCGTGCGGCCCTCACTTGGCCGGCTGCTCCACGCCCAGTTGGTCCAGCATGAAGGCATAGGACTCGGCCATTTCGCGGTAGCGACGGAAGCGGCCGGACTTGCCGCCGTGGCCGGCTTCCATGTTGACGCGGAACACGATCGGCTGGTTGCCGGTGTCGTTCTCGCGCAGCTTGGCCACCCACTTGGCCGGCTCCCAGTACTGCACCTGCGAATCCCACAGGCCGGTGCCGACGTACATCGCCGGATAGGCCTGGCGGGTGACGTTGTCGTAGGGCGAGTAGCTGAGCATGTAGTCGTAGTACGCCTTCTGCTCGGGATTGCCCCACTCGTCGTACTCGTTGGTGGTCAGCGGGATGCTCGGATCGAGCATGGTGGTGACCACGTCCACGAACGGCACCTGCGCCACCAGCACGCGGTAGTCCTTCGGCGCCATGTTCGCCACCGCGCCCATCAGCAGGCCGCCGGCGCTGCCGCCAGCCGCGGCGACCCGATCCGGTGCCGCATAGCCCTGCTGCACCAACCCGCGGGTGACGTCGATGAAGTCGTTGAAGGTGTTCTTCTTGTGCAGCAGCTTGCCCTGGTCGTACCAGTCGCGGCCCATTTCCTGGCCGCCGCGGATGTGCGCGATGGCGTAGACCACGCCACGGTCGAGCAGGCTCACCACCGGCAGGTTGAACGCCGGATCGGTGGACATGCCGTAGCTGCCGTAGGCGTACTGGTACAGCGCGGCGCTGCCGTCCTTCTTGAAGCCCTTCTTGTAGACCAGCGACACCGGCACCTTGACCCCGTCGCGCGCGGTCACCCAGACGCGTTCGGTCTGGTACTTGCTGGCGTCGTAGCCGATCACCGGCTGCTGCTTGAGCAGCCTGCGCTCGCCGGTGCGGGTGTTGAGTTCGTAGGTGGTGGCCGGGGTGGTCAGCGAGGTGTAGCTGTAGCGCAGCCACGGCGTGTCCGGCTCGGCGTTGATCGACAGGCCCATCGAGTACGCCGGCTCGTCGGCCTTGACGTATTCCTCCTTGCCGTCGGCGAAGTGCAGGCGGATCCGCTCCAGGCCGTCGGAGCGCTCGGCGATGGCGGTGAAGCCGTCGAACAGCTCGAAGCCGTCGATGAACACCTTCTCGTCGTAGGGCAGCCAGCTCTGCCACTGGTTGCGCGAGGTGGCGCCGTCGGGCGCGGTCATCAGCGCGTAGTTCTTGGCCTTCCAGTTGGTGCGGATCACCCAGCGGCCGTCGAAATGATCGGCGTGGTACTCGACGTCGCGCTCGCGCGGCGCCAGCACGGTGAAGCGCTGAGGATCGGCGGCCGGCGCGTAGCGCTGCTCGGAAGACACGGTGCTTTCGACGCCGATGACGATGTACTTGTCGTCGCGGGTGCGGCCCACGCCCATGTAGAAGCTGTCGTCCTTCTCCTCGTACACCAGCGCGTCCTGCGCGGCGGGCGTGCCGAGCACGTGCTTCTTGACCCGCACGGTCAGCAGCGTCTCCGGGTCGTTCTCGACGTAGAACAGGGTCTTGTTGTCGTCGGCCCACACCACGTCCGGCGACACGCCGGGGATACGGTCGGCATAGACCTCGCCGGTGTCCAGGTTCTTGAAGCGCACCACGTACTGGCGGCGGCCGACGTCGTCCTCGGTCCAGGCGAGAATGCGGTTGTCCTGACTGACCGCCGCGTCGCCGACGCTGAAATAGCCCTTGCCGGCGGCCATGGCGTTGACATCGAGCAGGATCTCCTCCGGCGCCTCCATGCTGCCCTTGCGGCGCGCCTGGATCGGGTAGTCCTTGCCGCTCTCGTAGCGGGTGTAATACCAGTAGCCGCGCTCGCGGTACGGCACGCTGCTGTCGTCCTGCTTGATGCGCCCGACGATCTCCTCGTACAGCCGGTCTTCCAGCGGCTGCAGCGGCTTCAGCACCTGGTCGGCGTAGGCGTTCTCGGCGTTGAGATAGGCCAGCATCTGCGGGTTCTTGCGCGCGTCGTCGCGCAGCCAGTAGTAGGCGTCCTGGCGAACGGCGCCGAACGGCGCCTTGACCGCGTGCGGCTGCTTGGCCGGATGCGGCGGGGTCGCCGCGGCGGCGGAGGCGGAGGAAGCGAAGGAGGCGGTCATGAGCAGGACGAGGCTCGCTAGCAAGGGGGGGTGAGGCATCTAATGGGGCTCCGGCGGCGGTAACGCAACGGGACGCGCCGCCTTGGCCGGGCGGCGGCAGCGGGCGGGCGCCGCGCAGTGCCGGCCGAGTCTCCCTGCAACGCTGCGCCGTGGCAAGCGTGCCGAGGCAGTGCAGCCTGCGACGCAGGGCAATCGGCGACCCGCGGCGCCGCGATGGCATCGCGGCGGGCAGCCGTGGCCAGCGAAGCCGAATGGCGCCGCATCGCACGGCACACGACCGATCACCAGGAAAGCAACGCCAGATGCACGGGGGTGCACGGCCCCGACCCATGCCCGATTCGCCCAGGCCCAGCGCCCATCCCGGGTCGCGCCGCCACAGCCACCGCGCAATCTGCCGGACCTCTCCGACTGGACGCGGCTAACACGCTCGGGAACACGCTCCTCTATCATCGGCCGCATGGCTTCCCATCCTGGCGACACCCTCAGCGCCTCGCCCGCCGCCCCCGGCTACAGCCGGCGCAGCCGCGAGATCGAACCTTTCCACGTCATGGCCTTGCTGGCCCGCGCCAACGAACTGGAACACGCCGGCCACGACGTGATCCACCTGGAAATCGGCGAGCCGGACTTCACCACCGCTGCGCCGATCGTCGCCGCCGGCCAGGCCGCACTGGGCGCCGGCCATACCCGTTACACGGCCGCGCGCGGCCTGCCGGCCCTGCGCCAGGCGCTGGCGGACTTCTACCGGCAGCGTCACGACGTCGACCTGGATCCGGCGCGCATCCTGATCACCCCCGGCGGCTCCGGCGCGCTGCTGCTGGCCAGCGCGCTGCTGGTCGATCCGGGTCGCCACTGGCTGATGGCCGATCCCGGCTACCCGTGCAATCGCCACTTTCTGCGCTTGGTCGAAGGTGCCGCGCAGTTGGTGCCGGTCGGTCCGGACAGCCGCTACCAGCTGACCCCGGAGCTGCTGCAGCGGCACTGGAACGCGGACAGCGTCGGCGCGCTGGTGGCGTCGCCGGCCAATCCCACCGGCACCGTGCTGTCGCGCGCCGAACTGGCCGCGCTGTCGCAGACACTGCACGCCCGCGGCGGGCACCTGGTGGTGGACGAGATCTACCACGGCCTCAGCTACGGCATCGACGCGCCCAGCGTGCTGGAAGTCGACGACGACGCCTACGTGCTCAACAGTTTTTCCAAGTACTTCGGCATGACCGGCTGGCGCCTCGGCTGGCTGGTGGCGCCGCGCGCGGCGGTGCCGTCGCTGGAGAAGCTGGCGCAGAACCTGTACATCAGCGCGCCCAGCATCGCCCAGCACGCGGCGCTGGCCTGCTTCCTGCCGGAAACGCTGCAGATCCTGGAAGCGCGCCGCGCCGAATTCGCGCAGCGCCGCGACTACCTGCTGCCGGCGCTGCGCGCGCTCGGCTTCCGCATCGACGTCGAACCGGAAGGCGCGTTCTACCTGTACGCCGACGTGTCCGATTTCACCGACGATGCGCAGGCGTTCTGCGCGCACTTCCTGGAGACCGAGCACGTCGCGTTCACCCCGGGCGTGGATTTCGGTCGCCATCGCGCACGCCAGCACGTGCGCATCGCCTATACCCAGAGCCTGCCGCGGCTGCAGGAGGCGGTGGCGCGGATCGCGCGTGGGCTGGGGCGCTGGGCGCGCTGAGGCGACCAGCGGCGGGGGAGACGCGAGTGAAGCCAGCCTTGCTCATCTATCGCGAAGCCATCGAATCCGATCTGGCTGCCATCTGCGCGCTCGGCGAGGAAGTGAACGCTGTCCACCATGACGCGTTTCCCCACATCTTCGCCGGCCCGGGCGAGGCGGACCGCGACGTGGCGCACTGGAAGCGCAGCATCGGCCAGGACAATGCCACCACCATCGTCGCCGAAGCGCAGGGCGTCCTCGTTGGTTTCGTCACGGTCGGCATGGTGTCGGAATCGCACTCACTGCTGCAGCCCATGCGCTTCGGCCGGGTGGGCAGCGTGGGCATCACCCAACGCCATCGCGGCCAGGGGATCGGCCCGGCGCTGATGCAGCGTGCGCACGAGTGGGTGGCGCTGCGCGGCGGTGTCGAAATGCGCCTGAATGTCTGGGCCTTCAACACCCACGCACTGCACGTTTACGAAGAACTGGGTTATGAAGTCCGTTCGCTGACCCTGGTCAAGTCGTTGGCCGACGGGGCCTGAGCACCCGCTGCGGCGACGACCTGAGATCACCTTGAGAACGCGGACAATGCCGGCGCGATCGTGACGCAACGCGACGCATTGCGCGCAGGCTCGACCGCTCATTGGATGGCGCGCCAGGCCGGGAGATGGTCCGCGCCCCAGCCGGGACGCGGACCACACCACTCACTTGGACAGCCGCTCCCACAGGAAGCTGTACGCCAGCGCCTGCATGTGCGCCGCCTGCGCGTTGTTGGCCGCGCCGCCATGACCGCCTTCGATGTTCTCGTAGTAGGTCACGTCCTTGCCGGCGTCGATCATCTTCGCCGCCATCTTCCGCGCATGGCCCGGGTGCACGCGGTCGTCGCGGGTCGAGGTCAGGAAGATCACCGGCGGATAGGTCTTCTTCGGGTCGAACAGGTGGTACGGCGAGAAGGTCTGGATGAACTTCCAGTCGTCGGTGTCCGGGTTGCCGTACTCGGCCATCCACGAGGCGCCGGCCAGCAGGTGGCTGTAGCGCTTCATGTCCAGCAGCGGCACCTGCACCACCACCGCGCCGAACAGCTGCGGGTACTGCATCAGCATGTTGCCGGCCATCAGCCCGCCGTTGCTGCCGCCCTGCACGCCCAGGTGCTTGGCCGAGGTGATTTTGCGCGCGACCAGGTCCTGCGCCACTGCCGCCATGTCCTCGTAGGCCTTGTGCCGGTTCTGCTTCAGCGCCGCCTGGTGCCAGCGCGGACCGTACTCGCCGCCGCCGCGGATGTTGGCCAGCGCGTACACGCCACCCTGGTCGAGCCAGGCGCGGCCCAGGCTGCCGGAGTAGAACGGGGTCATCGAGATCTCGAAGCCACCGTAGGCGTACAGCAGGGTCGGCGCGCTGCCGTCGGCCTTGAGCTGCTTGGGCCGGACCAGGAAGTACGGCACCTTGGTACCGTCCTTGGACACCGCGAAATGCTGCTCGATTTCGTCCTTGGACGCGTCGAAGAAGCTCGGCATCGCCTTCAGCGTCTCGATGCTCTTCGGCCCGCGCTGCACGTCGGCCAGCATCAGCGTGGTCGGGGTCAGGAAGTCGGTGGAGGTCAGCCACACCTGGTCGTTCTCGTCGGCATCGACCGCATCGACGCTGGTGCTACCGAAGGCCAGGTCGCCGACCGGGAACGCTGCACGCGCCCATTCGCCCTCGCCCGGGGTCAGCACCCACAGCCGGCTCTTGACGTCGTCGAGCACGTTCAGCACCAGCCGCGACTTGGTCCAGGCGAAGGACGCCAGCGACGCGGTCTCGGTGGGCGTGAACAGCACCTGGAAGTCGCGCTTGCCGGCCATGAAGTCGTCGAACCTGGTCGCCAGCAGCGCACCGGCCGGGTAGGTCGTGCCGCCCACCGTCCACGGATCGCGCAGTTCCAGGGTCAGCCACTGGCGGTGCACGCCCTTGTTGGCCGAGTTGGGCACGTCGATCTTGGTCAGGCGGCCGTCCGCGCCGCGCAGGTACATCTCGTCGTTGTAGAACGCCAGCGTGCGGCTGACGAAATCGCGCTCGTAGCCGGGCGTGTCGTCGTGCATCGCGGCGATGTACATGTCGTCCGGCTTGCCCTCGTAGACCAGCGTGGCGCTGGTCATCGGGGTGCCGCGCTTCCACTGCTTGACGATGCGCGGGTAGCCGGAGCTGGTCAGCGAGCCGGGGCCGAAGTCGGTGTACAGGTAGACGGTGTCGGCATCGATCCAGCTCAGCCCGCCCTTGGCCTCGGGACGGAAGAAGCCGTCCTTGATCCACTGCTTGGTGCTCAGGTCGAACTCGCGGGTGACGTCGGCGTCGGCGCCGCCGCGCGACAGCGCGATCAGGCAGCGGCGGTACTCCGGGCGCAGGCAGTTGGCGCCATGCCACACCCAGTTCTCGCCCTCGGCCTTGTTCAGCGCGTCCAGGTCCAGCACCGTCTCCCACTTCGGCTCGGGCTTGCGGTACTCATCGAGCGTGGTGCGGCGCCACAGGCCGCGCTCGTGGGCGCGGTCCTTCCACAGGTTGTAGTAGTACGGGCCGATCTTCTGCACGGCCGGGATCTTGGCGTCGGAATCCAGCACCTCGCGGATGCCGGCCTCGCGGGCCTTGAAGGCGGGGGTCTCGGCCAGCCGCGCCTCGGTCTTGGCGTTCTGCGCCTTGACCCAGTCCAGCGCCTTGGTGCCGGTGACGTCTTCGAGCCAGGCGTAGGGGTCTTGGGGCATCGCGGTTTCCTTGGCCGCGGCGGTGCCGGCGGCGAGCAGGCCGGCGATCAGGCAGGCGTGTGCGAGTGAGGACATGTTCGGATCCGTGGAAGGACAGCGCCGCACCGTAGCACGCAGCATCGCCGCCCTCCCCTGCCGAAGGTCAGGCCGGGCGCGCGGTCCGCAGCGCCGGCCGGCGCCGCCGCGCCTGCGCCCGCGGCCTGGCCCGCCACTGCCCCCACAGACGCCGCAGCGGCGGCAGCGGGAAACGATGCAGAGCCCACCAGGCGCTCAACGGCATGCCCAACAGCCACAGCGGCCGCCAGCCCAGCCACTCGCTGTGGCCGCGCGCGGCCGGCCATACCAGGACCAGGGCCAGCCCGGCCAGGATCGCCTGGCGCAGCAGGCGGCGCAGGCCCGGGTGCGGGACGTGGGTGCGCGGGGAGGACGGAACGATCGGCATGACGGCAGCTCCTGGAAGTCGAGGCGCGCAGGTTGCCGCCGCGACATCTCAGGGGCTGCGACGCACCATTGACATGGCGCACGCGCATACTTCACCGGCGTTCGCCCTTCGCCCCGGAATCTCCTATGCGCCTGCTCTCCCTGTTCGCTTCCGTGCTGCTGCTGGGCATGGCCGTCCCGTTGCCGACGGCCCGGGCCAAGGCGCCGGACCCGGAGCAGGAGCCTGCGCAGCCGCCGATCGACCTGCAGCGCTTCATGGGCCGCTGGTACGTGATCGCCCACATCCCGTACTTCGCCGAGCGCGGCCACGTCGCCAGCAGCGACGAGTACACCCTCAAGGAAGACGGCAAGATCGCGGTGCGCTACGAGTACCGCAACGGCTTCGACGAGCCGGTCAAGGAGCTCAACTCGCGCGCCACGGTCAAGGAAGGCACCGGCAACCGCCGCTGGACCACCTGGTTCTTCAGAATGGTGCCCACCAAGTACCGCATCCTGGAAGTGGCGCCGGACTATTCCTGGGCGCTGATCGACTATCCGGGCCGCGATCTGGCCTGGGTGTTCGCGCGCTCGCCGAACATGAGCCACAAGCAGTACCGCGAACTGGTCGACAAGCTGGACCACCAGTACGGGGTCAACATCGACAAGCTCAAGCGCGTGGCGCAGCGCCGCGACCAGGTCGGCAAGCTCGGCTTCGAAGTGCCGAACAAGCCCTGAAGCGGTTCCCTCGCAGCCGGCTGCGACGCGGACGAGCCGATCCGCATTGCGCTGGGCCGGCGCACGCCGCGCGCCCGTGTGCCGTTCGGGCCACATCAGGCCCCTTACTGCGACCATCCAACGCCGCCACGCCGCCGCACCGCGCGTGGTCTGCACCGGCACCACGATCATCCTTCGCTCAGCGAAGCACCCGGCGCGGCCCGTATGATCGGGGCGCCCTCCCCCACAGACAGGTGCACCGCTTGGCCAGCGTCCTCTCCGAACCTCTCGACGAAGCACCGCGCGGCTGCGCGGACGCGACCCAGCTGCGCGGCCAGGTGTTTGCGCAGAACTGCCCGTCCCGGGCCGTGCTCAGCCACGTCACCAGCCGCTGGGGCGTGCTGGTGCTGGTCGCCCTGCGCAAGGGCACCCATCGCTTCGGCGATCTGCGCCGCAGCCTGGAAGGAGTCAGCGAAAAGATGCTGTCGCAGACCCTGCAGGCGCTGGAAGCGGACGGCCTGGTGCAGCGCACCGCCTACCCGGTGGTGCCGCCGCACGTGGAGTACGACCTGACCCCGCTCGGCGAGGAAGCCGCGGCGCATGTGCACGCGCTGGTGGACTGGATCGAGCGCAACATCGGCGTGATCCTCGGCGGCGGCGCGCCACTGGATGCGGCGTAGGCGTCGACCTCCAGGCTGCGCACGCATTTGCGGTAAAGCCGCGGTCGCGGCTGGAGCCGCTCCGATGCGGGCTATCGCAGCGCGCGGCGACGCCTCAGTCGTCGCTGTAATTGCTCAGCGCCAGCGACAGCAGCGCCTTGGCCTGCTCGCGCAGCGAGCGCGGCTCGACGATCTCCGCATCCGAGCCGTAGTGCAGCACGTCCATCAGCAGTTCGCGCGAGACGCTGTAGGGCACCTTCAGTTCGTAGCGGCCATCGGCCAGGAACCGGCCCTGCTGCTTGGAATGCCAGTGCTCGTCGGCGACCCAGCGCGCGGCCTTGGGGCTGAACACGATGGTGGCCCAGCCCTTGGGCGCGCCGGAAAAGATGCCGTAGCTGGCCGCCAGCTGCGAATCCAGTTCGGCGTCGGCCACGTCCTGCGCCGGCTGGTCGAGCAGGCGCGCGTGGTTGATGCGGTCCACCGCGAAGCTGCGCACCGCGTCGCGGCCATGGTCCCAGGCGTCCAGGTACCAATTGTCGCGGTAGTGGGTGATGCGCTGCGGCGACACCGTGCGCTTGGTCGATTCGTCGGTGGAGCGGGCGCGGTAGTCGAAGGACAGGCGCTTGCGCTCCAGCACCGCCGAGGCGACGGTGCGGAAACTGGCTTCGTCGAGCTTGCGGCCGCGGTGCGGGATCACCCGCACCCGCTCCACCGGCCAATGGGTCGCCCCGGCCTGGGCGGCGAGCAGGCTTTCGATGCGCTGCTGCAGCGGCGCCAGCACCGAGGACAGCACCCCGCCGCCGGTGCGCGCCAGCAATTGCTGCGAGGCCAGCAGCGCGTGCAGTTCCTCCGAACTCAGCCACAGCCCGGGCAGCTCGAAACGGTCGCTCTCCCCGGACTCGTAGCGGAAGCCGGCCTCACCGTCGCCCTCCACCGGCGCCATCAGCGCATCGCGCAGGAAGGCCAGATCGCGGTAGACGGTGGCGCGGGAGCAACCCAGTTCGTCCTGCAGCCGCGCCACCGTCACCGGGTAGCGTGCGGACTTGAGCAGGCGGTGCAGTGCGTTGATGCGTTCGTAGCGGTCCATGGCCCCGATTATGTCTGAGTCGACGGCGGAAAACGCCTGCCTGGCGCGGCAGCCGGCTGCGCGCCCGAACCGCCGATGAAGCCGGCGCCCGGGGCCGGCCAGGGTGTCATGTGGATCCGGTATGATGAAATCGTTTCCATTTCGTTAGCCGAAGGCTGCGTCCTCATCCCCGGAGAAGCCATGTCCCGCCGTGCCACCCTCGTATCCGCCATCGCTTTGTTGCTGCTGAGCACGTCCCCGGCCTGGGCCGCCGACGTCGCCACCTCACCGACAGCCACGGACCCGGCCAGTTCGCCGTGGAGCGGATCGGGCGAACTGGGCTTCGCCTCCTCGCACGGCAACAGCACCAACGAAAGCCTCAACGGCCGGCTCAAGGGCCAGTACGTGGACGGCGACTGGATCCACAGCCTGGACCTGCTCGCCCTGCACGCCAGCGCCGAGTACACCGACACCAATCCCGACGGCACCACCTCGCGCAAGCGCCAGACCACCTCCAACCGCTACACCGGCAGCGCCGGCAGCGCGCTGCAGCTCGGCGAGCACCGCCAGCTGACCGCCTCGCTGCGCTACGAGCGCGACGACTTCGCCACCTACGACCGCCTGGCGACGATCGGCATCGGCTACGGCACCCGGATCATGGACGGCGACCGCCGCAGCATCGACGTGCAGATCGGTCCCGGCGTGCGCCGCGCCCACGACGTGGTCGAGGACCGCACCGAAACCGGCCTGATCGGCCGCGGCCTGGTCGACTTCAAGTACGGCCTGACCAGCAACACCGAGCTGGGCAACACCCTGCTGGTCGAATCCGGCGCGTACAACACCTTCGCGCAGAACGACCTGGGCATCTCGGTGAGCATGAACGAGCGCCTGGCGCTGAAGGCCGGCTGGCAGGCGCGCTACAACAGCGACGTCAGCGACGACAAGAAGAAGACCGATACCTTGACCACGATGAACCTGGTCTACAAGTTCAAGTGAGCCGGGATTGGGGAGTGGGGAGTGGGGATTCGGGATTGGCGCACGGCAGCGCGTCGCCTCGCCACGCCGCAGGGCTGACCCGTTGATTCGCTTCTCGCAGGAACCGCTGCAGCCGCGCGCCGCCAGCACGGCACGCAATGGCGTTGGCGCGCAGGGACCAATGCACCTGAGCGGCGTCAGCCGCGACAGGCTTTCCCGGTAACGCCTATCGCGGCTGCAGCCGCTCCCCCACGCGCGCAACCGGCACTGCCGGGATCTGCACTGTGGGAGGGACTTCAGTCCCGACGACGGAGGGTGTCAGTCCGCTTTCGGCTTCGCTTGTCGCGGCTGCATGACAGGTGACCCCCACCGTCGCTGGCGCGGCACTGCGCACGCCCTCAGGCCGGCAGGTCGACATCCAGCAGTTCGCGCGCGCCGGCACCCAGCAGGGCCTCGGCCACGGCCTGGCCCAGCGCCTGCGGATCCTGCGCACTGCGCTGCAACTCCGCGCGCACCAGGCGCCCGTCGGCGACGCCGCCGACCAGGCCCTGCAACAGCAGGTCTTCGCCGCGCCATTGCGCGAAGGCCGCCACCGGCACGTGGCAGCTGCCGTGCAGGGCGCGGTTCATCGCCCGCTCGGCCTCCACGCAGGTGCGGGTCGGGGCGTCGTCCAGCGCGGCGAACAATGCCAGCGCGGCACTGGCGTCCTCGCGGCATTCCACCGCAATGGCGCCCTGCGCCGGGGCCGGCAGCCAGTCCGGCGCCTGCAGGCGCTGGGTGATGCGCCCCTCCAGGCCCAGCCGCTGCAGGCCGGCGCAGGCCAGCACGATGCCGTCGTAGCCGCCGTTGTCGAGCTTGGCCAGGCGCGTGTTGACGTTGCCGCGCAGGTCCAGCAGTTCCAGGTCCGGGCGCCGCGCGCGCAGCTGCGCCTGCCGCCGCAGCGAGGAGGTGCCGACGCGCGCGCCCAGCGGCAGCGCGTCCAGCGAGGCGTAGAGGTTGGAGATCAGCGCATCGGCCGGATCGGCGCGCGGCAGGATCGCCGGCAGCACGAACGGCGGATCCAGCTCCATCGGCACGTCCTTGAGCGAATGCACCGCGCAATCGGCCTCGCCGCGCAGCATCGCCAGCTCCAGTTCCTTCAGGAACAGGCCCTTGCCGCCGATCGCGGCCAGCGAGCGGTCCAGGACTTCGTCGCCGCGGGTGCTCATCGGCACCAGCACCACGTCCAGGTGCGGGTGCGCGCGGCGCAGGCAGGCGGCGACATGTTCGCTCTGCCACAGGGCGAGCGGACTCTTGCGGGTAGCGATGCGCAGGATCTTCATGCGCGCATTATCGCGGAAAGCCGCCGTCCGCCGCTGCACGCGGGCGGCCCGGGCGGCGTCAGCGCTGGTGGATCTCCTTGCGCAGCTGCGCCACGCAGCGCCGGCTGACCTCCAGCGGCTGCTTGCCATGGCGCAGCACCGCCTGCACCTGGCCCTCGCCGAGCCGGCGCAGCTCCACCAGTTCGTGGCGCGCGACCAGGCAGTTGCGGTGGATGCGCACGAAGCGCTCGGCGAACTCCTCCTCCAGCGCGCGCAGCGATTCCTCGATCAGGTCCTCGCCGCGCGCGTGGTGCACGACCACGTACTTTTCCTCGGCCTGCAGGTAGTGGATGTCGTCGACCGGGATCAGCCGCAGGCTGCCGCGCAGGCGCGCGCACAGGTGGGTGCGGCGCTGCGGGGCCGGCGCCGCGGCGTCGCCGTTGCCGCGTCCGGCCATGAAGGTACGGGCGCGCTGCAGGGCCGCGGCCAGACGCTCGGCGCGCACCGGCTTCATCAGGTAGTCGATCGCCGCCGCCTCGAACGCGGACAGCGCATGCGCGTCGTAGGCGGTACAGAACACCACGGCCGGGCGCGGCTCGAAGGTGGCCAGATGGCGCGCGGCCTCCAGGCCGTCGAGGCCGGGCATGGCGATGTCCAGCAGCACCAGGTCCGGCTGCGCGGCGGCGCAGGCGTGCAGCGCGTCCATGCCGTTGTCGGCTTCGGCCACCACTTCCACGCCGGCATGCGCGGCCAGCAGCGTGCGCAGGCGTTCGCGCGCCAGGGGTTCGTCGTCGGCGATCAGCACCTTCACCCAGGTCTCCCTCACTCGACTGGCGTGCGCTGCGGCCGATACTAGCCCTGGTTCCGGGCGCCCGCCATCGGCATCGCACCATGCCGCCATGCGGCCGCTGCAATCAGCTGCCGGCGAGGCAGGCGTCCATCCAGTCGCCCAGGTCGGCGATTTCCTCGGCGCAGACCTGGTGCGCCATCGGATAGCGTCGCCACTGCACCGGCATGCCCAGCGCCTGCAGGGTCTGCGCGGTACGCTCGGCGTAGGTCTGCGGGATCACCGGGTCGCCCTGGCCGTGGGCCATGAACAGCGGTTGCCGCAGGGCCGCCGGGACGTGCCAGTTGGCGACGCTCTCCAGTTCCGGCAGGTAGGTGGACAGCCCGATCAGGCCGGCCAGCGGCCGTTCGCGGCGCAGGCCGGCGGCCAGGGTGATCGCGCCGCCCTGGGAAAAGCCGGCCAGCAGCAGGCGCTCGGCCGGCACGCCGCGCGCGTCCTCGCGCGCGATCAGGGCCTCGACCTGGGCAACCGATTCGGCGACGCCGGCACTGTCGGCGCGGTTGGAGAAGTCCATGCTGACGATGTCGTACCAGGCGCGCATGCGCACGCCGTTGTTGACCGTCACCGGCCGCACCGGCGCGTGCGGGAACACGAAGCGCAGCGCCGGCCAGTGCGGCCGCACCAGTTCCGGCACCAGCGGCGCGAAGTCGTGGCCGTCGGCGCCCAGGCCGTGCAGCCACAGGACGGTCCAGCGCGGCGCGGCGCCGGTTTCGTGTTCCACTGTCTCCAGCATGTCGGTTCCCGATGAATGAGGCCGGATAGTATGCCGGCCTCAGCCCTGGGCCTGCGCCTCGGCCTCGGCCCGGCGTGCGGCGGCCTCGCGGCGCAGTTCGGCGGCGCGCAGCAGCACCGCCGGCGGCTGCGACTCCTCGGGAATGGCGAGGATGCGCAGCTTGCGCAGCCACAGGCCAGCGGCGCGCGAGGAGCTGATCGCCACCACCGGCACCGCCAGCGCCATGCCGATCACCACCGGCGCCATCCATGCCGCCAGCGACGGCGACACGGCATAGGCCATGCCGCCCATCAGCAGGCCGAACGCACTCAGTCCGCCGTAGCTGCGCAACAGCGCCGACCACGAAATGCGGCCATCGTCGCGCTGCTGCGCGTCCCAGCCCGAGTCCTTGCCGGCCAGCACCTCGGCCACGCCGCGCGACTGCACGTACATCACCACCGGCGCCATCAGCGCGGCCAGCAGGGTTTCCAGCAGCATGCTGGCGAAGGCGCGCAGCCCGCCGCCGCAGCCGCGGCGTTCGCCGGGCTTGAGCAGCATCGCGAAGTAGCCCATCACCTTGGGCGCCAGCAGCACGAACATGGTCACCGCGAATACCCAGGCCACCCGCGTGGAGTCCTGCTGGTGCCAGTAGCGCGCTGGCGAGAACGGCGAGATCACCGAGGCGACCAGGTCGAAACCGCCGTTCTGCAGCGGAATGGCGATGCCGATCAGCATCAGCATGCCCCACATCGGTGCGGTGAAGTAATGGCCGATGCCGATCAGCATGTGCATGCGGCTGACCCAGTGCAGGCCGCGCGCGCGCACCACCTTGGAGTGCTGCAGGTTGCCCTGGCACCAGCGGCGGTCGCGCACCAGCAGGTCGGTCAGCGTCGGCGGGCCTTCCTCGTAGCTGCCCTGCAGGTACGGCACCATGTGCATGGCCCAGCCGCCACGACGCATCAGTGCCGCTTCGACGAAGTCGTGGCTGAGCACGTGGCCGCAGAACGGCTTGCGCCCGGGCAGCGACGGCAGGCCCGCCTGCGCGGCGAAGGCCTCGGTGCGAATCATCGCGTTGTGGCCCCAGTAGTTGCTTTCCGCCCCGTGCCACCAGGCCACGCCGAAGGCGATCACCGGGCCGTAGACGCGGCCGCCGAACTGCTGCATGCGCGCGAACAGGGTGTTGCCGTTGACCACTTCCGGCAGGGTCTGGATCAGGCCGACGTCGGGGTTGGCCTCCATGCCGGCAGCCAGGCGCACGATGCTGTCGCCGGTCATCAGGCTGTCGGCGTCCAGGATCAGCATCTGCGGATAGGCGCCGCCGAAGCGGCGTACCCAATCGGCGATGTTGCCGGCCTTGCGCCCGGCATTGCTGGCGCGGCGCCGGTAGAACAGGCGGCCTTGGCCGCCGACCCGCTCCACCAGCTCGGCGTACACCTTCTCTTCTTCCGCGCCGATGGCCGGGCGCGTGGTGTCGCTGAGGATGAAGAAATCGAAGCGCTCGATCTGGCCGGTGGCCGCCACCGACTCGTAGATCGCCTGCAGGCCGGCCATCAGCCGGTGCGGATCCTCGTTGTAGGTGGGCATCAGCAGCGCGGTGCGGTTGCGCACCTGCGGCAGCAGCGCGTCCGGATCGATGCCGAGCTTGCGACCCTTGCCGAACACCAGAGTGAAGAAGCCGGCCAGCGCGCTCACGAACGACAGCGCGATCCAGGCGAACAACGGGATGAACAGCACCATCAGACAGGCTTCGAGCACGCTCACGCCGCCGATCACCAAGACCTTGCCGATCAGCCAACTGGCGTAGGCGGTCATCGCCGCGGTGGTGCCGAACACGTAGAAGCGCCGCCAGCCGATCCCGACCGGGGTGCTGGGCAGGCGCGTGTTGCGCAGTTTGCCTTCCTGCAGCGACTGCAGCGGCATGGCCAGCGGCGCCTCGGGCGGCAGGACCGCGTGGCCGGCATCCAGGGGAGCATCGACGTGCACGGCCGGTGTGGGGGCGACCGTGCTCATGCGATCCGCCGACCGCGTCCGGCGCCGCAGCGCCCTCGGGAAGTGCCGCGGGCGGACGGCACGGCGGATGCCGCCGCGGCCACGCGCGCCTGGTTGTGTTCGCCAGTTGGTACCACGTGCTCTCCTGTCGACGGGCAAGGACGCCAGTCAATGTAAACCCTAAATAGTAAGCTTTCGCGAAGGTGGCCAGCGGCGCCGCCGAGGTGGCGCCGGCCGATCCGTTCAGCCATGCCGCCGTCACCTGCGCTCACCCGCGTTTCACCCGTCGCGCCGACCATGAAGCCAGTCCGGCAATGGAGGATCGACGCATGCGCCAGCCCGCCCGGCGACGCACACGCACCCAGCGGCAACCCGCGACGCCGCACGGGGCGCCGGCGCTGCTGATCGTGGACATGATCAGCCGTTTCGACTTCCCGGACGGCGCACGGCTGGCGGAGGCCGCACTCCCGGTGGCCGAGCGCATCGCCCAGCTCCGCGCGCGCTTCCATCGCCGCGGCTGGCCGGTGCTGTTCGCCAACGACAACTTCGCCGACTGGCGCACCGATTTCGAAGGCCTGTGGACCCTGTGCGCCGACCCGAAGCAGCGCGGCGCACGTATCGCCGCCTACTTGGCGCCGCGCCCGCAGGACTACTACGTGCTCAAGCCCAAGCACTCGGCCTTCCTCGGTTCGGCCCTGGCCCTGCTGCTGGCGCGACTGCAGACCACCCGCCTGCTGGTCACCGGCATCGCCACCGACGCCTGCGTGCTGGCGACCGCGATCGATGCGCGCATGCGCGATTTCCAGGTGCAGGTGCCGCCCTCGTGCTGCGCGGCGCTGGATGCCGGGCGCCAGCAACGGGCGCTGCAGGTGCTGCGCGAGGCCTTCGCGGTGCGCATCAGCGACCGGCTGCCGGTGCGCGCAGGCGGATGAGCGTGGTTACTCCGCCGTCGGCACCGGCATCGGGTCGGCGCCCTCGCCCTCGTCGCCGAGCGGCCGCGCCACGAACGGGAACGCCAGGGTGATGGTGGTGCCGCGTCCCAGTTCCGATTCCACGTCGACGAAGCCGCCGGCCTGGCGCACCAGACCGTAGACCTGGGCCAGCCCCAGGCCGGTGCCCTTGCCCTCGGGTTTGGTGGTGAAGTACGCCTCGAACAGGCGCGACTTGACCGCATCGGACATGCCCTCGCCCTGGTCGCTGACCGCCAGGGTCACGTAGCGGCCGGGCTGGCGCATCGCCGCCGCGCGCGACGGCGGCACCTCCAGCGCGCCGCAGCGGATCGTCACCGCATCGCCGGGGCGGCTGGCGTCGCGCGCGTTCAACGCCAGATTCAGTACCGCCTGCTCGACCGCGTTGCGGTCGGCATAGGTCGTCGCCACCTCGGCGCATGCAAGCAATTGCAGGCGCATCTCGCCGCCCAGCGCCTGCGCCAACAACGGCTGCATCTGCGTCACCAGCGCGTTCAGGTCCAGCCAGATCGGCTTGACCGGGTGCGCGCGGGCGAAGCCGAGCAGGCGCCGGGTCATGCCCGCGCCGTGCTGCAAGGCCTCGTTGGCGATGGCGAGCAGCCGTTGCTGGTCCGGCTGCAGGCGCTGCGGATGGTCGGCGACCATGCTCACCGAGGTGATCGCGGTATGCAGCATGTTGTTGAAGTCGTGGACCACGCCGGCAAGCATCTGCCCCACCGCCTCGCCCTTCTGCGCCTGGGTCATCGCGCGCTCGGCCACGCGCTGCGCGGCCAGGGCGATGTCCAGTTGCCCGCGCAGCTGCGACTGCTCGGTCTGCCAGCGACGGCCCAGCGCAGCGGCATCGTCGGCGTCCATCGTGTCGCCCCGGCCCTCGATCGGGGCGAGGTGACCCAGCGCGCGCAGGGCCTGTTCGACCTGGTGTTGCTGGGTGACGTCGCGGCTGATCACCAGCACGCTTTCCACCCGCGCCGAGGCGTTGGCCAGCGGACTGACCATCACGTGCCACCAGCGCCGCCGTCCATCCAGCGAGGGGCGCTCCGCCCAGAATTCACGCTGCTCGTTGCCCAACGCCGCAGCAAAGGCGCCCTGGGTCAGCGAGCGCATGTCCTCGGGCCACAGCTCGACCCAGTTGTGGCCGACGACGTCGGCGGGGTCGGACACGCCGAGCAGGGCCAACCCGTGGGGATTGATCGAGCGCACGACGCCGTCGCGGCCGACTTCCTTGATGCAGTCGTGGGAGAGCTCGACGATCTGCCGATAGTGGGCGTGCGTGGTCAAGCTGCGTCTCGCAGTAAGTAAGGTCGAGAATATCGGGATTTGCGGGACGTCACCAGCGCTTCACCGACGAATCGTGAAGCTGCAGTGGATTATTTATTAAAGCGATCCCTGCATTATGCGCGTCACCTCCGCCTCCACCACCATTCTTCTGGTGGAGGACGACCAGACGATCCGGGAGTTGGCCGCCGCCATGCTGGCCGCCGATGGATACCGGGTCCTGTCGGCGGCGACCGCGCAGGAAGCACTGGCGGTGCTGGAACGGCATCCGGACGTGGCGTTGATCTTCAGCGATGTGCAGATGCCGCGCTGCGACGGCTTGAGCATGGTGCGCCAGTTGCGCCGCCGCGGCATCGTCACCCCGGCCCTGCTGACCTCCGGCATGCACGCACCGGAACCATGGATGCTGCCGGAGCACACCGGCTTTCTGCCGAAACCTTACCGCCGCACCGATCTGCTGGCGGCCCTGGATCGTCTGCAGACCGGAGCCTGAGCGGGGCGCCACCCCACACCGCTTCCCCACGGCAATCGCATCCGACAGACGACCGGCCAGCGAATTCAGGCGAAGACCAGCTTTCCGTACCGTGCCGAACGGATCGCCGCCAGGCGCTCGGCGACGAAATAGGCGCCGGCGTTGGCATCGCGGAAATACACGCCGTCGAACGCGTGCCGGCCGAGCACCGCACCGTCGTGGCCACTGATGCAGATCTGCGGCTCGAGCACGCCATCCGGGCACGTACGCAGCAGCCCGTCGAGGACGAAGCCGTCCAGCTCGCGGCGCATCTGCGGTTTCAAGACTGTCATGAGCACACTGCACCATAGACCGCATGAAGCTCGCACAACGGAGGTGGCGACCACGGTCGCACGGGAGCGCGGCACGTGTCGGCAACGGAAGCTAAACGATTCATTCGCACGTGCAACGCGATCCATGCTTGCGGCGTCTGACGTTCGGCAAATCCACTATGCGCCGCACTCTCCATTTCGCCGTAGACAAGCGCGCGCTTCACGCCTCTTTTATCGCGCCATTTGTACTTTGCTCGTGCATTATCGCACTGCAACATCGCCGTTCCGTTTCGACGCTGCCGTGCCTCTTCCTTCGCTTCACGTCGCGCGCCCGCCAGGACGCGCGCCGGCAGTCGCTTTCCGATTTTCGTGTGCCCCGTCCTCCCCCTTCCCAGACGGAACCGCCATGTCGCCCCCCACTCCCGCCGACCTGACCGACAGACAACGCGATACCCATCCGGTGCTGCATGCGCCGCGCCGCCGCTACCGCGATGCGCGCGGCCGCTTCGTCCGCAATGCCGAGGTGACCGTCAAGCTGCACCCGGCGCCGCGCCGGACCAGCCTGTTCGTGACCTCCGAGATGGCCGACTTCATCAAGGCCGGCGGCCTGGGCGACGTGGCCGCGGCCTTGCCGCGCGCGCTGCGCGGCAGCTGCGACATCCGCGTGCTGATCCCGGGCTACCCGGCGGTGCTGCGCACGACCGGGCCGCTGGAGATCGTCGGCCGCATCGCCGCACATGCCGGGCTGCCGGATTGCGCGCTGGGCCGGGCCGAGCGTCCGGATGGTCTGTGCGTCTACGTGCTGCTGTGCCCGCAGCTGTTCGAGCGACAGGGTTCGCCGTACGTGTGCAGCGAAGGCCGCGACTGGGAAGACAACGCGCTGCGCTTCGCCACCCTGTCCCACGCTGCCGCGCAGATCGCCGGCGGTCAGGCCGGGCTGGACTGGACGCCGGAGCTGCTGCACCTCAACGACTGGCCGTGTGCGCTGGCCGCGGCCTACGTGCGCTGGTCCGGCGGCCGCACGCCTTGCCTGCTGACCATCCACAACCTCGCCTACCAGGGGCTGTTTCCGTATGCGATGGCCGGTGCCCTGGGCATCCCCGCCGAGGGCCTGCAGGACCTGGAGTTCTACGGGCAGATGTCGTTCCTGCGTGCCGGCATCGTCCACGCCGACCATGTGAACACGGTCAGCGTCAGCTACGCGGCGCAGATCACCGGCCCGGCGCAGGGCTGCGGCCTGGACGCGCTGCTGGCGCGGCGCGCCGCCAGCGGCCGCCTCAGCGGGATCGTCAACGGCATCGACGCCAGTTGGGACCCGCGCACCGACACGCACCTGCCGGCGCACTTCGGTGTCGGCCAGATCCAGGGCAAGCGCGAGAACGCGGCGCAGGTGCGCCAGGCGTTCGGCCTGCTCGACAGCGACGGTCCGCTGTTCGCGGTGGTCTCGCGGCTGGTGCACCAGAAGGGCCTGGACCTGATCTGCGAAGTGGCGCCGCAGATCGTCGCCGCCGGTGGCCAGATCGTGATCATCGGCGGCGGCGAGCCGCAGATCGAGCAGGCGGTGGCGGCGCTGGCGCGGCGTTACCCCGGCCATGTCGGCGCGCACATCGGCTTCGAAGAGCCGCTGGCGCGGCGCATGTTCGCCGGCTCCGACTTCCTGCTGATGCCCTCGCGCTTCGAGCCCTGCGGGCTGAGCCAGATGTACGCACAGCGCTTCGGCAGCCTGCCGATCGCCCACGCCACCGGCGGCCTGATCGACACGGTGGACGACGGCGTCACCGGCTTCCTGTTCGAGGAAGCCTCGGCCGACGGCCTGCGCCGCTGCCTGCAACGGGTGTTCCGCACCTTCCGCCTGCCGGGTCTGCTGCAGGCGATGCGTCGCGCGGCGATGCTGCGGCCCAGCGGCTGGGAGCTGGCCGGGCGCAAGTACATGGCGCTGTACGAGCGCACCGCCGCCACGACCGCCGGCAACATCCCGGCCGCGGCCAGCGCCACGGTGTCGGCCACCGCGAGTGCCATGGCCGCCGCATGAGCGATCGGGAACACGCCGTGGACCCGGCCGCCGGCGGGGACCCGGCGGCGGACACGGAGGACGACGGCGACGGCCTTGCCCTGCAGGCACTGGCACGCGGCGAGGCGATCGATGCGTTCGCCTGGCTTGGCCCGCATCCACAGGCCGACGGCACGGTGCGGGTGCGTGTGCTGGCGCCCGGCGCCGAGGCGCTGGGCCTGCTCGATGCGCAGGGCAAGCTGATTGCGCGGATGCGTACCCACCCGCAGGCAGATGGCCTGTTCGAGGGCGAGCTGAAGCAGCCCACGCCCTACCGGCTGCGCATCGTGTGGCCGGACGCGGTGCAGGAATGCGACGATCCCTATGCCTTCGAGCCGATGCTCGATCCGGCCTGGCTGCAGGATCTGGCCGCTGGCGACGGCGCCGCCCTGCGTACCGCGCTCGGCGCGCATCACGCCCGCGTCGGCGAGGTGGAGGGCGTGCGCTTCGCGGTGTGGGCGCCGCAGGCCAGGCGGGTGGCGCTGGTCGGCGACTTCAACCATTGGGACGCGCGCCGGCATCCACTGCGCTTTCACCCGGACGCCGGGGTCTGGGAACTGTTCGTGCCCGGGCTGCACGGCGGCGAACACTATCAATACGAATTGCAGGCCGCCGACGGCAGCGTGCTGCCGCGCAAGGCCGATCCGGTGGCGCGCTGCAGCGCCCTGGCGCCGTCCACCGCCTCGGTGGTGCCGTACGCCGACAGCCATGCCTGGGGAGATGCGGCCTGGCTTGCGCAGCGCGAGGCCCAGGCCGGCAGCGCACAGCCGCTGAGCGTCTACGAGCTGCATGCCGGCTCCTGGCGCCACGACGGCAACGGCCAGCCGCTGCACTGGGATGCGCTGGCCGCCGAACTGATCCCCTACGTGCGCGGGCTCGGCTTCACCCACATCGAGCTGCTGCCGATCGCCGAGTATCCGTTCGGCGGCTCCTGGGGCTACCAACCGCTGGGCCTGTACGCCCCCACCGCGCGCCATGGCGACGCCGACGGCTTCGCGCGCTTCGTCGATGCCTGTCACCAGGCTGGCATCGGCGTGTTGCTGGATTGGGTCGGTGCGCACTTCCCCGACGATGCGCACGGCCTGCAGCGCTTCGACGGCAGCGCCCTGTACGAACACGCCGACCCGCGCGAAGGCGTGCACCGCGAGTGGAATACGCTGGTCTACAACTACGGCCGCCCGGAAGTGGTGGCTTACCTGATCGGCAGCGCGCTGGAGTGGATCGAGCGCTTCCACGTCGACGGCCTGCGCGTGGATGCGGTGGCGGCGATGCTGTACCGCGACTACGGCCGCAACGCCGGCGAGTGGATCCCCAACGCCCATGGCGGCCGCGAGAACCTGGAGGCGATCGCCTTCCTGCGCCGGCTCAACGACGAGATCGCGCAGCGCTTCCCGGGCGTGCGCACCATCGCCGAGGAATCCACCGCGTGGCCGGGTGCGACCGCGCCCACGGCGCAGGGCGGCCTGGGCTTCAGCCACAAGTGGAACATGGGCTGGGCGCACGACACCCTGCGCTACCTGCAGCGCGATCCGCTGCACCGGCAGCACCACCACAGCGAGATGAGCTTCGGCCTGGTGTACGCGTTCTCCGAGCATTTCGTGCTGCCGCTGTCGCACGACGAGGTGGCGCGCGGCAAGGGCTCGCTGCTGGCGCGCATGCCCGGCGACGCCTGGCAGCGCTTCGCCAACCTGCGCGCCTACCTGGCCTTCATGTGGGCGCATCCCGGACGCAAACTGCTGTTCATGGGCTGCGAGTTCGGGCAGTGGCAGGACTGGGACCACGACCGGCCGCTGGACTGGGTGCAGGCGCAGCAGCCCGAGCACCGCGGCGTCGCGCGCCTGGTCGCCGACCTCAACCGGCAATTGCGTGCGTTGCCGGCGCTGTACCGCAGCGACCGCAGCAGCGACGGCTTCGAATGGAGCATCGCCGACGATCACCACAACAGCGTGTTCGCCTTCGTCCGCCACGACCGCGATGACGATACGCCGCCGCTGCTGGCGGTGAGCAACTTCACGCCGACCGTCCACCACGATTACCGCGTGGGGGTGCCGCGTGGCGGACGCTGGCGCGAGATTCTCAACAGCGACAGCGGCTATTACGGCGGTTCCAACCAGGGCAACGGCGGTGTGCTGTCGACCCTGCCGCAGCCGATGCACGGGCATGCGCAATCGCTGGCGCTGACCCTGCCGCCGCTGTCCACCCTTTGGCTGCAACCGGACCTTTGACCATGGCCACGACCGCTGTCTCGACCGACTCCCCTGCCGCCCCGCGCGCGGCGCTGCGCCCCGGCGCCTGGCCGGGCGCCAACGGCGAGGTCGCCTTCGCGCTGTGGGCGCCGGATGCCGAGCGCGTGGAGCTGGTGTTCGGCGACGATCGGCGGCAGCCGCTGCAGGCGATCGGCGACGGCTATTTCGCCGCCACCCTGGCGTGCGCACCCGGCACCCGCTACCGCTACGCCATCGACGGCGGCACGCCGGTGCCGGACCCGGCCTCGCGCTGGCAGCCGGACGGCGTGCACGGCGCCAGCGCGGTGCTGGCCACCGACGGTTACGCCTGGCGCCACGGCGACTGGCGCGGCCGGCCCTGGGCCGAGACGGTGTTCTACGAACTGCACGTGGGCACCTGCGGCGGCTACGCCGGGTTGCGCGCGCAGCTGCCGACCCTGGTCGCGCTCGGCGTCACCGCGATCGAACTGATGCCGCTGGCCGAATTCCCCGGCCGCCACAACTGGGGCTACGACGGCGTGCTGCCGTACGCGCCGGCCTCGGCCTACGGCCATCCCGACGAACTCAAGGCACTGATCGACGAGGCCCACGGCCTGGGCCTGAGCGTGTTCCTGGACGTGGTCTACAACCACTTCGGCCCGGACGGCAATTACCTGGGCCAGTACGCCTCGACCTTCTTCCGCGAGGACGCGCCGACGCCCTGGGGCGCGGCGATCGACTTCCGCCTGGCGCCGGTGCAGCGCTACTTCATCGACAACGCGCTGATGTGGCTGCACGAGTACCGCTTCGACGGCCTGCGCCTGGACGCGGTGCACGCGATCGTGCCCAACGCCTTCCTCGACACCCTGCGCGAGGCGATCACGGCCAGCGTGGCCGACGGGCGCCACGTGCACCTGGTGCTGGAGAACGAGGCCAACCAGGCCGACGTGCTGGAGCGCGGCTACAGCGCGCAGTGGGACGACGACTTCCACAACAGCCTGCACGTGCTGCTGACCGGCGAACACGAGGGCTACTACGCCGGCTTCGCCGACGCGCCGGCGCAGCACCTGGCGCGGGTGCTCGGCGAAGGCTTCGCCTTCCAGGGCGAGGCCGACCACCGCGGGCATGCGCGCGGCGAGCCCAGCGGCCACCTGCCGCCGCACAAGTTCGTGATCTTCGCGCAGAACCACGACCAGATCGGCAACCGCGCCCGCGGCGACCGGCTGATCACCCAGGTGAGCGAACCGGCGCTGCGCGCGGCGCTGACGCTGACCGCGCTGACCCCGATGATCCCGCTGTTCTTCATGGGCGAGCCGTGGGGCAGCCGGACCCCGTTCCAGTTCTTCACCGATTTCGCGCCGCCGCTGGACGAGGCGGTGCGCGAGGGCCGGCGCCGTGAGTTCGCGCACTTCGCCGCCTTCGCCGACCCGGAACAGCGCGCCACCATTCCCGATCCCAACGCACCTGGCACCTTCCACGCGTCCATCGCCGACATCAGCGACGCCACCCACGGCGACGGTGCGCGCTGGCGCGACTGGTTCGCGGCGTTGATGGCGTTGCGGCGCCAGTACCTGGTGCCGGCGCTCAGCCAGGCCAGCGCGCTGGGGGCGCGGGTGATCGGCCCGAAGGCGATCGCGGCGGGCTGGCGCCTGGGCGACGGCGAATGGCACGTGGCCGCCAACTTCGGCGACGCGCCGGTGGCGCTGGACCTGCCCGGCAGCACCGTGCATGCGGAGAACGCCGGCGACGACGCCGCGCAGTTGCCGCCCAACGCCTTCGTCGCGCGCTACCGGCCCGGCAACGCCGCATGAGCACCCGCTGTCGCGACGCCATCGCGACAGCGTCCCCGGCACGCTGGCCGCCTCGTTCGCTGCCCACCGCCGCGCACGCGCCGCCGTCGCGCGCGGGCGGGACCGCGGCGGATCCCTCTTTCGCTTGCTGCCCGGTTTGCCCTGCCCATGACCGACACTTCCCTGCACACCCTGGCCGACGCCGCCGGCCTGCTGGTCGACTGGATCGATGCCGGCGATACGCCGCGCACGGTCGCCGACGACACCCTGCGCCACGTACTCGGCGCACTGGGCCTGGACGCGCGCGACGCCGCCGCCTGCCGCGACAGCCTGCGCCGGCTGCAGGCCGATGCCGCGCTGCCGCCGCTGCTGACTGCCGACGTCGACGTGCCGGTCGAAATCGGCGCCGCCCCCGGCACGGCGTACCGGCTCGACAGCGAGGACGGGCGCGCACTGCACGGCCACTGCGACGCGCAGGGCCGCCTGGTCGCACCCGATACCGCCGGCTACTGGACCCTGCAGCACGGCGACCGCAGCACCACCCTGGCGGTGGCGCCGCCACGCTGCTACGGCGTCGCCGACGCGGTGGGCGCGGCGCAGCCGCGGCGCTGGGGCCTGTCGTTGCAGGTGTACTCGGCGCCGGGCGGCTACGACGCCGGCATCGGCGACGCCGACGGCACCGCCGCCTGGGCCGCGCGTATCGCCGCGGCCGGCGGCGATGCCATCGCGCTGAGCCCGGTGCATGCGGCGCGACCGATCGGTGCGCACTACAGCCCCTACTCGCCCAGCGACCGCCGCTTCCTCGATCCGTTGCAGGCAGCGCCGGCGCGCGTGCTCGGTGCCGCCGCCGCGCAGCGCGCGCTGGAGGCGGCCGGGCTGGTGCAGGCCTTCGCCGAGGCGCAGGCCCGCCCGCTGATCGACTGGCCGGCCTCCGCTGGCTTGAAGTGGCAGTGGCTGCGGCAACTGCATACCGACTTCGGTCAGGCCGATGCCGCGCTGCACGCCGACCTGGCCGCGTTCGAACGCGACGGCGGCAGCGCCCTGCACGCGCATGCCGCGTTCGCCGCGCAGGATTTCGGCGATGCCGATCCGGGCCTGCATCGGTTCGCGCAGTGGCTGGCCGCGCGCAGTTGGGCCGACGTGCAGCGCCAGGCGCGTGCCGACGGCATGGGCATCGGCCTGATCGCCGACCTGGCGGTGGGCTTCGACGCGCATGGCGCCGAGGCCGCGGCATGGCCGCAGGCGCTGCTGCAGGGGCTGGAACTGGGCGCGCCGCCGGACGCGTTCAACGGCGACGGCCAGGCCTGGGGCATCTGCGGCTATGCGCCGACCGCGCTGCGCGCCACCGGCTTTGCGCCGTTCATCGAACTGCTGCGCGCGGTGATGCGCGATCGCGGCGGCGTGCGCATCGACCACATCCTCGGCCTGCTGCGGCTGTGGGTGATCCCGCGCGGCGCACCCTCCTCCACCGGCGTGTACCTGCGCTATCCGCTGCACGACCTGCTGCGCCTGCTGGCGCTGGAATCCTGGCGGCACCGCGCGATCGTGATCGGCGAGGATCTGGGCGTGGTGCCGGACGGCATCCGCGCGGAACTGTCGCGCCGCGGGGTGATGGGCATCGACGTGCTGCTGTTCACCCGCGACCGCGCCGGCGCGTTCCTGCCGCCGGCGCAGTGGCGCCCCGACGCACTCGCCACCACCACCACCCACGACCTGCCGACCCTGCGCGGCTGGCGCCGCGGCGAGGACATCGACTGGCGCCGGCGCCTGCAGTTGAGCGACGCCGCGCAGCAACATGCCGACCACCAGGCACGCACCGACGATGTCGCGCGCATGGACCAGGCGGTCGCCGCGGCGCTGCCGCCCGCCGAGGCCGCCGACCCTGAACTGGGCGCGCTGCGCTTCGTCGCCGCCACGCCCTCGCCGCTGGCCCTGCTGCCGGCCGAGGACGCGCTGGGCCTGGACCAGCAACCCAACCTGCCCGGCACCGTCGACGGCCACCCGAACTGGCGCCGGCGCCTGCCCGCGCCCGACGCCGCCGCGACCGCGGCTACCCTCGCCACGCGCCTGGATGCCTTCGCCCAGACCCGCCAATCCACCGCCACCGCCGCGCAAGGAGCCGACGCATGCGCATGATTCCCCTGCGGGCCACCGCCCGCCTGCAGCTGCATGCCGGTTTCACCCTGCTCGATGCCGCCGCACAGGTGCCGTATTACGCCGGGCTGGGCATCAGCCACCTGTATCTGTCGCCGATCGGCACCGCGGTGCCCGGTTCCACCCACGGCTACGACGTCACCGACCCGCGCCAGGTCAATCCCGAACTCGGCGGCGAGCCGGCGCTGCTGCACCTGTCCGAGCGCGCGCGCAGCCACGGCATGGGCCTGATCCTGGACATCGTGCCCAACCACATGGCCACCCACCCGAGCAATCCGTGGTGGTGGGACGTGCTCACCCATGGCCGGCGCAGCCGCCATGCCGGCTGGTTCGACATCGACTGGCGCGCGCCCGGGCGCGAGGGCAAGCTGTGGTTGCCGGTGCTGGACCGCCCCTATGCGCAGGCGCTGAGCGAAGGCGCGCTGCAGTTGCAGGTGGCCGAGGACGGCAGCGTGGTCCTGCTGCACCACGACCAGCGATTCCCGATCCGCCTGGACGGCGCCATCGCCCAGGAACCGGCCAGCGCGCGCCCGGCCTGGGCCGCCCGGCTCAACGACGCCGCGCGGCTGGGCGACGACGCCCTGCACCGGCTGATCGAACGCCAGTGCTATCGCCTGGCCTGGTGGCGGGTCGGCAACGACATGCTCAACTACCGCCGCTTTTTCGACATCACTTCGCTGGCGGCGTTGCGGGTGGAGCAGAACGACGTGTTCGCCGCGGTCCACGAGCTGCCGCTGCGGCTGGTCGCCGAGGGCCATCTCGATGGCGTGCGGGTCGACCACGTCGATGGCCTGGCCGATCCCACCGGCTACGTGCAGCGGCTGCGCACGCAACTGGACCGCGCCGGCCGCCGCCGCGGCATCGCCCCGGGCGGCATCGTCCTGTATCTGGAAAAGATCCTGGCGCCGCACGAGCAGTTGCGCAGCGACTGGCCCTGCGACGGCACCACCGGCTACGACTTCATGGACCAGGTCGCCGCGGTGCTGCACGACCCGGCCGGCGCCGAACCGCTGACCGCGCTGTGGCGGCGCTGGAGCGGGCGCAGCGGCGACTTCGGCCAGGAGCAGCGCGCCGCGCGCGACGAGATCCTGCAGGGTTCGCTGCAGGCCGAGTTCGTGCGCACCGTGCAGGCGCTGGGCGCCGCCGCGCGCCTGGATCCGCTGACCCGCGAGTTCAGCCCGCAGATGCTGGCGCGCGGGCTGATGGCCTTGCTGCGGCACTTCGAGGTGTACCGCACCTATGCCGGGCCCGATGGCCTGGACGACGACGACGCGGCGCGCCTCGCGCAGGCCGCGCAGCGCGCGCGTGCCGGCGCCGAGCCGCGGGTGTGCGCGGCGATCGATGCGATCGAACGCTGGAGCCGCGACGGCCGCGGCACCGGCAAGGCGCAGGTGGCGCTGCGGCGGATCGTGCGCCGGCGCCTGGAGCAACTGTCGGCGCCGCTCAACGCCAAGTCGGTGGAGGACACCTCCTTCTACCGCCACGGCGTGCTGCTCTCGCGCAACGAGGTCGGCAGCGAGCCGGACGTGTTCGCGCTGACGCCGGAGGCGTTCCACGCGGCCAACGCCGTGCGCGCGCAGCGCTATCCGCGCGCGCTGCTGGCCACCGCCACCCACGACCACAAGCGCGGCGAAGACGTGCGCATGCGCCTGGCCGCGCTCAGCGCGCAGGCGCCGTGGTGGGAGGCGCAGGTGGCGCGGTTCCAGGCGCTGTCGGCCGACCTGCTGCCGGCCGGTAGCGCCGCGCCGCTGCTCGGCGACCTGCTGATGCTGTGGCAGATGCTGGTGGCGGCGTGGCCGCTGGAACTGGCGGTGGACGACGCCGACGGCCTGCGCGACTACGCCGAGCGCATCGGCGCCTGGCAGCTCAAGGCCGCGCGCGAAGCCAAGCTGCGCACCCACTGGACCTGGCCGGACGAGGACTACGAGCGCAATGCGCGCGCGCTGCTCGACGCGGCGCTGGTGCAGCCGGCCGGCGCCGCACTGCGCGAGGCGCTGGCGCAGGCGGCCGCGGCACTGGCCCCGGCCGGCGCGCTCAACAGCCTGGTGCAGACCACCCTGCGCCTGACCCTGCCCGGCGTGCCCGACCTGTACCAGGGCAGCGAGGGCTGGGATCTGTCGCTGGTGGATCCGGACAACCGCCGCCCGGTGGACTACGCGCTGCGCCAGGCCTGGCTGCGCGATGCCACCGCAGCGGACGCGCTGCTGCAGGACTGGCACAGCGGCCACATCAAGGCCTGGTTGACCGCACAGCTGCTGCAGCTGCGGCGCGCGCATCCGGACCTGTTCGCGCACGGCCGCTACACGCCGCTGCAGGCGCAGGGCCCGCAGGCCCAACACGTGCTCGGCTTCGTGCGCGAACACGAGGGCGCCTCGCTGGTGGTGGCGGTACCGCGGCTGGGCGCGGCCGCGCAGGCGCTGCGGCCGGACGCGCCGCTGCGGGCGCAGTTCGATTGGCGTAACACGGTTCTGACACTGCCGCAGGCACAGTATCGCCCGGTGCTGGCCAGTGCTACCGTCGACGCGATGTCGGCCATTGCGGTGTCGGCGCTGTTCGCCGAGTTCCCGGTGGCCGTGCTGGTCGCCTCCCCCTGATCTCGCAAGAAGCCATGGACGCAGAAACACGCCAACGCCGCATCCGCCAACTCGCGCACGAAATCTGGGAAGCCGAAGGGCGACCCGATGGCCACGCCGCCCGCCATTGGGCCATGGCCGAACGCCTGGTGGCCGCGGAAGCGGCCGCCGAAGCCGATGCCGAGGCGCTGCCGCCGTCGCAACCGCGACGCAGCGCCGGCACCGGCAGCATCTCTTCCTAAGGATCCTTCATGCCCGTGCGCAAGCTCACCCGCCGTTCGCGTATCCGCGAGGGCCTGCCGTATCCGCTGGGCGCCACCTGGGACGGCCTGGGGGTGAACTTCGCCCTGTACTCGGCGCACGCCACCAAGGTGGAGCTGTGCCTGTTCGACGATCGCGGCCGCGAGATCGAACGCATCGCCCTGCCCGAGTACACCGACGAGATCTGGCACGGCTACCTGCCCGACGCGCGCCCCGGCCAGCTCTATGGCTACCGCGTGTACGGTCCGTATGCGCCCGACGCCGGGCACCGCTTCAATCCCAACAAGCTGCTGCTCGATCCTTACGCCAAGCAACTGGTCGGCGAACTGAAATGGGCGCCGGCCCTGTTCGGCTACACCATCGGCCACAAGGATGCCGACCTCAGCTTCGACCGCCGCGACAGCGCCGCCTACATGCCCAAGTGCGCGGTGATCGATCCGGCCTTCACCTGGGGCAAGGACCAGCGCCCGCAGACGCCGTGGGACAGCACGGTGATCTACGAGACCCACCTGCGCGGCACCACCATGCGCCACCCCTCGGTCCCCGAGGCCTGGCGCGGCACCTTCTCCGGGCTGAAGGTGGACGAGGTGGTCGAGCACATCAAGCGCCTGGGCATGACCGCGGTGGAACTGCTGCCGGTGCACGCCTTCGTCGACGACGAATACCTGCTCAAGCAGGGCCTGCGCAATTACTGGGGCTACAACACCATCGGCTTCTTCGCCCCGCACCCGCGCTACATGGCCACGCGCACGGTGTCCGAGTTCAAGCAGATGGTGGCGCGGCTGCACAGCGCCGGGCTGGAAGTGATCCTGGACGTGGTCTACAACCACACCGCCGAAGGCAACGAACTGGGGCCGACGCTGTCGTTCAAGGGCATCGACAACGCCAGCTACTACCGCCTGGCCGAGGATCGCCGCTTCTACATCAACGACACCGGCACCGGGAACACCTTCGACCTGACCAATGCCGGCGCGCTGCGCATGGTCAACGACTCGCTGCGCTACTGGGTGGCGGAGATGCACGTGGACGGGTTCCGCTTCGACCTGGCCACCATCCTCGGCCGCGAGCATCACGGCTTCGACCCCAAGGGCGGCTTCCTCGACGCCTGCCGCCAGGATCCGCTGCTGAGCCAGGTCAAGCTGATCGCCGAGCCGTGGGACGTCGGCCCGGGCGGCTACCAGGTCGGCGCCTTCCCGCCGGGCTGGTCGGAGTGGAACGACAAGTTCCGCGACAACGTGCGCGCGTTCTGGCGCGGCGACGAAGGCCAACTGGCGGAACTGGCCACGCGCCTGACCGGCTCGGCCGACCTGTTCCACCACCGCGGCCGTCGCCCGACCGCCTCGGTCAACTTCGTCACCGCCCACGACGGCTTCACCCTGCACGACCTGGTCAGCTACGCGCACAAGCACAACGAGGCCAACGGCGAGCACAACCGCGACGGCTCGGACAACAACATCTCCGCCAACTATGGCGTGGAAGGCGAGACCGACGACGAGCAGATCAACGCGCTGCGCCTGCGGCAGATGCGCAACATGCTGGCCACCCTGCTGCTGTCGCAAGGCACGCCGATGCTGCTGGCCGGCGACGAGTTCGGCCGCAGCAAGGGCGGCAACAACAACACCTACTGCCAGGACAACGAACTGACCTGGCTGAACTGGGAAGCCGGCCCGCGCGCGCACCAGCTCAGCGCCTTCGTCTCGCGCCTGACCCACCTGCGCGCGCACTACCCGCTGCTGCACCGCGCGCGCTTCTTCGACGGCGTCTACGACGAGGAACTGGGCATCAAGGACGTGACCTGGCTGGCCCCGGACGGCGAGGAAATGACCGAAGCCTCCTGGCACGACCCGCACGCCCGCGCGCTGATGATGCGCCTGGACGGCCGCGCCCCGTCCAGCGGCCTGCGCCAGGCCGCGTCCAACGTGACCCTGCTGATGATCGTCAACGGCGCGGTCGAGGACGTGCCGTTCACCCTGCCGCTGGTCGAAGGCGAACACTGGCGCGTGCTGATCGACACCGCCGAACGCAACGGCGAACACGGCCTGCCCGGTGGTTCGCAGTGGCACGGCATCGGCCGCTCGCTGACCCTGCTGGCGGCCGAACGCGACAGCAAGACCGCCGCGGCGCGTCACCAGAATGCGGATGCGCCGACGGCGTGAGCTGATGGGAGCGTCCGACGCGTTGTCGGGCGCTGCGGGTCGCGGCTGAGGCCGCTCCTACAGAAGGCGGACGTGGCGAACTGTCGTCCATAGGAGCGGCTTCAGCCGCGACCGGACATCAATGGAACTCAGATACCGCCGTGCCGCGCTGGCTGCCCACCGCAAGCGGCTGCACCGATAGCGCCCCGGCAGCAACGTGAGGGTGGTTCACTGGCGCCCACCCCGCTCCACATACGGCCGCGCCTGCAGGATCACCACCTCGTCGCCGACCACCGCCCACTCGATGTCCTGGTCGGCGCCGCCCAGCGCCTGCTTGGTCATCGCGCCGACCTTGGCCAGTCGCGCGATGAGCGCGTCGGTCAGTACCTGGCGGGTGCCGACGATCGGCACCTCGCGAACGCCGCCGGCGGCGTTGGCCACGAGCTGGGTGTCCTCGGCCGAGCGGCTCAGCACCTGCACCGCCCTGGACCAGCTCGAATACATCACCTGTTCGGCCTGGCGCTTGCCCTCGACCACCCGGATGCCCAGACCGCGCTTGGCCGAGATATAGGTGACATGGCGGCGCGCGGCATCGAAGGGATCGCGGGTGATCATCACCCCGGAACTGTCGGACGGGGCGGCCAACTGCACCAGCACCGCCATGGCCACCGCGTCCTGCGGCAGGCCGGCGGCGGCGCGCGCTTCGTAGGCCTCGAAGTTGTACACCGACGCCCACACCGTCTGCACCGCCTTGGCCAATGCATCGGCGCGGGTGACATTGGGCACGGTGGTGTACAGGCCGGCGCCGCTGAAGCCGGGCAGATCCTCGGAGTTGGACGAGCTGCGCACGAACACACCGGCGCCGTGCAGTTGCCCCTGCCACTGCGTCTCCAACGCGCGCACGAAGGCGGGATCGGGCGCGGCGTCGGCGATCTCGGCACGCAGCGTCGCCAGCGCGGCGCGGCGCACCTCCGCATCGGTGGCGAAGCCGGGGCGTCGCTGCAGATCGCGCAGGCGCTGATCGACCTGCAGGCGCTGCAGCGTCGCCTGGTAGAACGCGAACGGGATGCAGAAGCCGTCCGGCACGCGCGCGGCCGGCGGCAGCACAGCCTTCAAGGTGCCGAGATTGGCGGCCTTGGTCCCGCAGGCGCGGCTGTCGCGGGCGCGCAGCGCCGCCAGCGGTTTGAGCGCGGTCACGGTCAGGTCCGGACGCGGCAGCGCGCGAGCCGCGGTCCGTGAAGCGGCAGCGGGTGCGGCCGTCGGCGGACCCGCCAGCGCTGTCACCCGGTAGTCGTTGTGGGTGACATCCAGTTGCACCCAGCGCCCGTCGTACTGGCGCAACGCCGCCTGCGCATCGCGCACGTACACATTGGGAATGCCCCAGCCCTTGGCCAGCAGGTTGACGTGCGACAACAGCGTGGACGGGCGCTGTGTGACCAGGCCGGCGACCGGCGCCAACGCGATCGGCACCTCGTCCAGCACCGGGATATCGCGCGGCGACAGCGTACGGAACTGCGCCTCCGAACGCACGATGCGCAGCCGTCCCTCGGCATGGCCGGTGTTCAACGGCAGGAAGCGCTGCTCGCGCAGCAGCGCCTCCTGGGTGACGAAGGCCAGCCCGGCGGACTTGGCCACCTGTTCGTGCAGCGTGGAGTTGGTCTTGAACCGCAGCGCGTCGAAGAACGAGGCGCGCAAGGCGGCATCGGTCTGCTGCAACAAGGGCGCGGTAAGGACGTCGCCCTCCCAGAACTCGTAGGTGTAGCCCGGCAGATCCTGCTGCCAGCTCAGGGTGCCGAACAGGAAGCGGCGCTGCGGATCGCGGTACTGCGCCTTCAGCGCCGCCTTGCCCATGCCCGGCGCCAGGCGCTGGCGCACGAATTGCTCGTGCAGCGCGAAGCGCGGGGTGTTGAGGTAGTAGACGCGTCCACCCTGCTGCCGGTCGATCACGAACAGCAGATGCGGCAGCTCCAGCGCTGTGCCGGCGTTGTAGACCCGCGCAAGCTGAAGGAACTGCGCACGGCTGTCCAGGCGCGGCAGGGAATCCGGCCCAGTCGCCGGCTGCACGGCGGCATTGCTGCCCGGGCGTTGCTCGTAGGCCGACGGCTTGCGCGCGGTCTGCGCCAGCGTGGGCGCCACCGGCCACAGCAGCGCGAAAAGGACACACCACGCCGACACGCGTGGCCACGAAAGGGACGGACGGGCTCGGTCCATGATGCCGGTTCGGGAGGGCGACGAGCGCGGATCATACGCCAGCGCCTGCGCGTTGGTTGCGCGGCCAGGCGCTGCCGGGCATGGTCCGGCGTTTGCCGCCGCCGCGGGCCGTTGGGATGACGGGGGAGAATGACATCCGCTGCGGACAGCTCCACCAGGCCCTCCTTTCTGTATCGTTGACCGACAGAACGCTGCGCAGCCGCGTGCGGTCCCGCCACATGCCTGCCCGCGACCTGACGCACCTCGCCCCAGCCAGGAGTCCGCATGCCGCTGTATCCCCTGTTCGCCGACCTGGCCGGACGCCGCGTGCTGGTCGTCGGCGGCGGCGAGGTGGCGATGCGCAAGATCGAGGCGTTGCTGCACGCCGGTGCCGACGTGCTGGTGTACGCGCACGCGCTCAACCCCACCGTGGCGCAGTGGCTGGCGCAGGGCCGCCTGCAACGCGCCGACGGCGCCTTCGACCCGCAGTGGCTGGACGACGCCTGGCTGGTGGTGGCCGCCACCGACGACGACGCGTTCAACCGGCAACTGGCCGAACAGGCCGGAGCGCGACGCAAGTGGGTCAACGTGGTCGACGACGCCGCGCTGTCGACGTTCCAGGTGCCGGCGATCATCGATCGCGACCCGCTGTTGATCGCGATCTCCTCCAGCGGTGCGGCGCCGATGCTGGCGCGGCGCCTGCGCGAGCGCTGGGAAACCGAACTGGACCATTCCTACGCCGAACTGGCGCAACTGTTCGCGCGCCACCGCGCCGCCATCCGCGCGCGCCTGCCGGACCTGCCGCAGCGCCGCCGCTGGTTCGAACAGGTACTGGAGGGACCGGTGCAGACCCTGCTGCAGAGCGGCCAGCGCGATGCCGCCGAACAGGCCTTCGCCGAAAGCCTGCAGCGCAGCGACGCGGTGCCGCGGCAGGGCAGCGTGTGGCTGGTCGGCACCGGCAATGGCGACCCCGGCGCACTGACGCTGAAGGCGCTGCGCGCGCTCAACCAGGCCGACCTGCTGCTGGTCGGTGCGCAAGTGAGCGCGGCAGTGCTGAGCCTGGCACGCCGCGATGCCAGCCGCCAGCCGCTGCCGGACGATCCGGCCGCGCATCTGGCGCTGCTGATCGAACGGGCGCACGCCGGACAGCGCGTGGTCAGCCTGCTGCCGGGCGATGCGTTCCGGCAGGCGCCGCACGTGGCGCTGGCGGCGCAATTGGCCGCCGCCGGGATCGCCTGCGAGGTGGTGCCTGGCGTCGCGCCGGGCTGAGACCTAAGCCGGCAGCGGCGGCACCGGTTCGTCGGCTGCTCCGTCCCGCTTCGCCGTCACCAGGTGCTTGCGCATCCCCACCCACAACGCCAGCGACAGCAGCGAGATGCCGCCCAGCAGCAGGAATGCGGCGCGATAGCCGAACCCCTGTGCGATCCAGCCGCCCAGTGCGGGACTCAGCGCCGCGCCGACGCCCTGCATCGTCATCACCGCGCCCTGCCCCACGTTGACCCGGCCGGTGCCCTGCAGCAGGTGCGCCACCAGCGCCGGCACCGCCACGCTCTGCAGGCCCGCGCCGACGCCGTCGAGGATCTGCACCGGGAACACGCCCCAGGTGTGGATGACGCTGGCGGCGATCAGTCCGCGCAGCGGTAGCGCCAGGAAGGTCAGCAGCAGTACCCACCAGTGCCCGCGCACGCGGATCAGGCGCATCGCCAGCAGCGAGGCGAGCACCATCGTGGACTGGGCGACGATGATGGTGGTGGCGGTCAGCGCGTTCGGGTCGCCCTGGTGCGCGGCCACCACGGCCATGCCGTACAGCGGCAGCATCGCCGCATTGCCGAGGTGGAACAGCGCCAGCGCCGCGGCCAGGACCAGCAAGGGCTTGCAGGTCAGCAGCACCGACCAGCCGCTGACGTGCGTACCGTGGTCGTCCTCGGCCTCGGCCATGCCGCGCGCCGCACGGTGATCGATGGCGTCGCGCGGAATCATCAACACCGAGATGATCGCCAGCACGCCGAAGCAGCCGGTCAGCACGAACACCGCGCCGAAACCGAATTTCCAACCGAGCAAGCCCGCCAGCGCCGCGGCCACCACGTTGCCGGCATGGCTGCCGACCTGGTTGCGCGCGATCTGGTGATCGAAGCCGGCCTGGCGCACCAGGCCCAAGGTGATGCCGGACAGCGCCGGCCCCAGCGCGGCGGCGGCGAGCGCGGTCATCACCTGCGCGGCGATGACGCCGGGCAGCGTCGGCGACCACCACAGCAGCGCTGAGGCCAGCAGGATCATGCTGCAGCCGACCACCACGATGCTGCGCTTGCGCTTGGTCGCATCGACCAGCGCGCCGCCCGGCGTGGTGGCGAGCATGCCGACGATGCCGCCGGCGGTCATTACCGAGCCGATCGCGCCGAGCGACCAGCCCTTGGATTGCAGGAACACGCTCAGGAACGGGCCGAGCCCGTCCTGCACGTCGGCCATGGTGAAGTTGAGCGCTTCCAGCGCGCGCGTGCCGCGCGGGCGCTTGCCAGCGCCGCTCATGCGCGCACCGCCGACGAGCGCGTCGACAAGGACAGGAGAGCGTGGTGCTGCGCAGGCGCGACGGGCGGCATGACGGTGTCCTGGATGGCCAGCTGAAACACAGGCGCGGCGGTGGCCAGGGGCACACCGCCGCGACGACTCGGAACTTAGTGGGGCTTGGGCTTCGGTTTCGGCTTGGGCCCGTCCTTCGGCGCAGCATCATCCGCATGCGCGTGCAACGGCTTGTGATGAGGCTTGGGCGGCTTCGGCTTCGGCTTCAGCGGCTGCAGCGTCGCGTCGCTGGCGCCCAGCGCCTGCGCATGCAGCACCTGGCCATGCGCGGACTCCAGCAATTCGCCCTGCGCCGTCAGCGGCTTGCCGGCGGCGAGCCAGCGCGCCGATTCCGGCACCGCGTGCGGCGGGAAGCGCACGATCAGCCCGTCCTCCAGCAGCGCGCCATGCACCTGCCCGTGCGGGCCGTGCAGCAGCCGTGCGATGGTACCGGCGTGACGCGCCGCGTCCTGCGCGGGCTTGTGCTTGGCCGGCGGCTTGGGCTTGGGTGTGTGCGGACCGGCATGCGGACCTTCATCGACGATGCGCGCGGCCCCGTCCGGGTCCACCGCCAGCGCCACCAGCACATCGGCGCCGCGCGGCTTGAGTCCGCGCACGCCGAGGCCGACGCCCGGACGCAGCGCCTGCAGCAGTTGCGCCGACAGGTGCGGCGGGGTGTGCACTTCGGTGCCGTCGTCGAACAGCAGGCCGTCGACGTCGGCCTTGGGGTTGAGCAGGAAGCGTGCGAGCGTGCCACGGGTTTCCGGCAGGGAATCGGGATCGACCCAATGCATTGCATTCTCCAGACGAACAAGGGATGCCGGCGGGGGCCGGCAGCGCCCGCCGCGAACGGCGGGCGCGGGGTCAGGCGCGATGGAACCGCGCCCGGATCAACGCGGGGCCGGCGGCGGCGGCGGGGCGGCCGGCGCACCCGGCGCGCCCGGCGGCGGAGCAGCCGGCGGCGCAGGCGGGGCCGGGGGCGCGAACACCGCCTGCAGCGAGTTGCGGTCGCGGCCGACCTGGGTGGCTTCCACCGAGCGACCCACCTGGGTCAACACGCCGAAGCCGTTGACGCTCAGGCGCGCGCCGGGCCGCAGCAACTCGCTGTACTGCACGGCGGCGTGCGGTGGCATGCGCACCACGGTGCCGTCGCTGAGCAGCACGCCGGCGGTGTCGCCGCGCGGGCCATAGACCAGCCGCTCGATGCGGCCATCGGCCTGCAGCGGGGTCAGGGCCGGTGGTGCCGGGGGCGCCGGCGGCGGCGTCATCGGGTTCGGCGGGCGGTCGACCACCTGCTTGCCACTGCGGCGCGCGGTGATGGTGTTGGCCTGCAGCAGCGGCAGGCTGCCCAGGCGATAGCCCTGGACCGAGATCGCATCGCCACGACGTACGGCGGCCTGCAGATCGGCCGACAGGTGCGGCGGGAAGCTGACCTGGGTGCCGTCCATCAGCCACAGACCATCGACGTCGCCGTTGGGGTTGAGCATGAAGCGCTCGACGGTGCCGTCCACGCGCACCGGCGTGGCGGCGACGGGGGCCGCGGGCGGCGGCGGCGGCGCCGGAACGCTGCCGGGCGCCGGCGGGGCGGGAGGTGCGGGCGGCGCCGGCACCTGCGCGGTGGCGGCAGCAGCGGCGGTGGCCAGCACCAGGGACAGAGCGAGTGCGCTACGACGGATCATGGGAGTTCCTCCTGAGCGGCAAGGGGGCGCCGCTCGCAGGAGAGGTAATGCAGAGGCCGTGCCAACTTTTAAGTCATTGATCTTTAAATGAATCGAGTGCCGATCTGGCTTTAGCAGCGTCTCCATTCCATCCACATCTGTCCGCTTTGCGGACAGGTGTGGATGGAAGGGGATTGGAGATTGGGGATTGGGGATTCGCAAAAGCGGACGCGTCGCCTGATGTCTGGTGCTGTGACGAATCCCCAATCCCCAATCCCCAATCCCGCGGCGCGCCAGCGCGCCGCTACAGCCCGTACTCGTCGAGCTTGCGGTACAGGAGCTGGCGATGGATGCCGAGCCGGCGTGCGGCCTCGGCGCGGTTGCCGTGGGCCTGGGTCAGCGCCGCCTGGATCATCTGCCGTTCCAGTTGCGCGATCGCCTGCGGCAGGGTCAGCGCGTCGGTATCGAGCGTCGTGGGCGTCTCGGCGGGCTGGGCCAGCAGTTCGTCCAGGTCGTGCGCCTCGACCACCGGCGCGCGCACCAGCACCTGGCAGCGCTGCATGGCGTTGCGCAGTTCGCGCACATTGCCCGGCCAGGGATAGGCGCGCAGGCGCGCCTGCGCCGCGGGCGACAGGGTCTGCGGGGCGCTGGCGCCGGCGACGAGGAAATGCTGGGCGAGCAGCAGGATGTCGTCGCCGCGCTCGCGCAGCGGCGGCAGTTCGATCGGCACCACGTTGAGCCGGTAGCGCAGGTCGCTGCGGAAGCGCCCGGCGTCCACCGCCTGCAGCAGGTCGCGGTGGGTGGCGGCGATCACCCGCACATCCACCTTCTGCGCGCCGCGCCCACCCAGCGGCGAGACCTCGCCTTCCTGCAGGAAACGCAGCAGCTTGGCCTGCATCGGCAAGGGCATGTCCCCGATCTCGTCGAGGAACAGGGTACCGCCATCGGCGTCGCGGATCAGGCCGTTGCGGTCGCTCACCGCGCCGGAGAACGCACCCTTGCGGTAGCCGAACAGCTCGCTCTCCATCAGCTCGGCGGGAATCGCCGCGCAATTGATCGCCACGAACGGCTGCGCGGCACGCGCGCTGGCACGGTGCAGCGCGCGCGCCGCCAGTTCCTTGCCGGTGCCGGTTTCGCCGGTGATCAGCACCGGCAGGTCGGACGCGGCGGCCAGGCCGATGCGCTTGTGCACGGTGCGCATCGCCGCGCTGTGGCCGAGCAGCGCGTCGTCTTCCTCGGCCGGCATCGCCGCTGCGGCGTCCGGCGCGGCGTCGCCGCGGCTGCGCAGTGCGCGCTCGACCACCTCGGCGATATCGGCGCGGCCCACCGGCTTGACCAGGTGATCGAAGGCGCCGAGCTTCATCGCCTCGATGGTGTTGCCGCTGGAGGCATGCGCGGTGAGCATCACCAGCGGCACGCGCATGGCCTGCGCATCGTCCTGGCGCGCACGCATCAGTGCGATGCCGTCCATGCCGGGCATGCGGAAGTCGACGAAGGCCAGGTCGAGCCCACCCTCGCCCAGGCGCGCCAGTCCCTCGCGCGGGTCGGCCACGGCCACCACCTCGTGGCCGAACGAGCGCAGCGTCGCCTGCAGGGTGCTGAGGAAGGCCAGGTCGTCGTCGATGATCAGGATGCGCGCCATGGCAGCTCCAGGCTGAACTCGGTGATGCCGTCACGATGCGCGTAGTGCGCCTCGCCGCCATGGGCGCGGGCGATCTCGCGCACCAGCGCCAGGCCCAGGCCGTTGCCGTCGCTGCGGCCGCTGGCGAACGGTTCGAACAGATGCGCGGCCACCGGCGCCGGCACCGGCTCGCCCTGGTTGCGCACGCGCAGGTGCAGCAGGTCGTTCTCGGCCTGCGCCGCCAACGTGACCTCGGTGCCGGGAGCGGCGTGCTGCAGCGCATTGCGCAGCAGGTTGTGCAGGGCGCGCCCGGCCTGCTGCGGATCCAGCATCCACTGCGCTGGCGCCGCTTGCAGGCGCAGCGCGATCGGCGGCGTCTGCCCGTCCCAGTCGGCCGGGTCCAGCAGCGCCTGCAGCCACGGTTGCAGCGCCACCGTCTGCCGGTGCAGGCGGATCGGCTGAACCATGCCGAGCAGGCTTTCCACCACGCCGTCCAGGCGCTGGATCTGCGCCAGCATCAGTTGCGCCTGGGCGTCGTCGGCGCCGTCCGCGTGCGCGGCGATCTGGTTTTCCAGCGCCAGGCGCAGGGTCGCGATCGGGTTGCGGATTTCGTGCGCCACGGTCGCGGTCATGCGCCCCAGCGCGGCCAGGCGTTCGTGCCGCGACAGCTCCTCGCCGAGCCGGCGGGTCTCGGCCAGGGCCCGCGCGCTGCGTTGCGCATAGTCGGTGACCGCGGCGCCGAGCCGGTCCAGCTCCGGCGCGCCGGTCTTGGGGATCTGCGGTACCTCGGCCGGCGTCGCCAAGGCCTGCTGGATGCCCTGCAGGCGCTGGCTCCAGCGCCGCACCACCCAGCCCAGCGCCAGCGCCGACACCACCACCAGCGCCAGGATCAGCGCCATCCCCAGCGCCAGCGGCAGACTGGCGGCGGCGTCGCTGGAAGCCACGCGGGTCATGGCCCAGGCCGCGGCGTTGCGGTCCAGCGGGCAGGCCGCGATCAGCAGGCTCTCGCGCTGCCCGTCGCGGCGGTAGTCGACCGTGTGCTGCGCCGCCACCCCGCGCTGCACGGCGGCGACGATGACGTTGCGCTCGGCCGAGGGCACGTCGGTCTTGTGCTCGGTTCCATCGTAGGTCGGGTAGGCATAGGCGACGAAGCCGCGCTGGCGGTCCCAGAAGCCGCCTTCCACGCCGGCGGCATCGGCGAGCACCAGTTGCGAGACCACCGCCGCCAGGCCGGTGCCGTCGCTGCCGTGGGCGGCGGCGCTGGCGCCGTTGTAGCGCTGCACCATGCGCGTGCACACCTCGCGCAACCCGGCCTGCGCGCGTTCGCTGCGCACGCCCTCGCTGTGCCGGTACAGCCCGACCAGCACCACCGCCATGCCCACGCAGGCGGCGACGATGACGATCCAGATCAGCAGCAGTTGCCGCAACAGCGAACGGGGCATGGACGTCCTTGGGCGCAACGGAAGAGGCGGGGCGAACCGCGGCGATCGTAACCGCGCCGCGGTGCCTGCGGCGACTCAGCGCAGGTTGGTCTTGACCAGTTCCAGCACCTCGTCGCCGCGTCCGCTCATCACCGCGCGCAGCAGGTACAGGCCCATGCCCTTGGCCTGTTCCAGCTTGACCGCCGGCGGGATCGCCAACTCCTGGCTGGCCACGCGCACGTCCACCAGCGCTGGGCCGGGATGCGCGAACGCCTCGCGCAGGGCCGGCTCCAGTTGCGCCGACTCGTCCACGCGCAGACCCAGGATGCCCATGGCGTTGCTCATCGCCGCGAAGTCCGGATTGCTCAGGTCGGTGCCGGTATCCAGGTAGCCGGCCGACTTCATTTCCATCGCCACGAAGCCCAGCGAGCCGTTGTTGTAGACCACCACCTTCACCGGCAGGCCGAGCTGGGCCAGGGTGATGAAGTCGCCCATCAACATGGTGAAACCGCCATCGCCGGACAGCGAGATCACCTGCCGGCGCGGGAACTGCGCCTGCGCGCCCAACGCCTGCGGCATCGCATTGGCCATCGAGCCGTGGTTGAACGAGCCGAGCAGGCGGCGCTGGCCGTTCATGGTCAGATAGCGCGCCGCCCACACCGTCGGCGTGCCGACGTCGCAGGTGAAGATCGCATCGGCATCGGCCAGCGCATCGACCATGCGCGTGACGAACTGCGGATGCAACGGCTCGCCGGGGGCCGAGGCCACGGCCAGGTCGTCCAGGCCCTCGCGCGCCTTGCGGTAGTGAGCCAGCGACTTCTCCAGGAAGCCGCGGTTCTCGCGCCGCTGCAGGCGCGGCAGCAGCGCGGCGATGGTCTCGCGCACGTCGGCGGCGATGCCCAGCTGCAGCGGCGTGCGCCGCCCCAGCGCGGCCGGATCGTTGTCGACCTGCACGATGGTGGCGTCCTTGGGATAGAACTGCCGGTACGGGAAATCGGTGCCGAGCATCAGCAGCGTGTCGCAGTTGAGCATGGCCTGGTAGCCGGAACTGAAGCCGATCAGGCCGGTCATGCCGACGTCGAACGGGTTGTCCCACTCCACATGTTCCTTGCCGCGCAGCGCGTGCACGATCGGCGCGCCCAGCGCGTCGGCCAGCGCCACCACCTCGTCGTGCGCGCCGGCACAGCCGCTGCCGCACAGCAAGGTGGTGGCCTTGCTCGCCTGCAGCAGATCGGCCAGCTTCGCCACGTCGGCGTCGGCCGGCAGGATGCGCGGCGCGGCCAGCGCCGGCCACGTCGTCGGCGTGCCCTTGGGCATTTCCTGCAGGGCGACGTCGCCGGGGATCACCACCACCGCCACGCCGCGGCGCAGGATCGCCGTGCGCATCGCCCGCTGCAGCACTTCCGGCATCTGCGCCGGGTTGGTCACCAGTTCGACGTAGTGGCTGCACTCGCGGAACAGTTCCTGCGGATGCGTTTCCTGGAAATAGCTCAGGCCGATCTCCGAGGACGGAATGTGCGCGGCGATCGCCAACACCGGCTGGTGGCTGCGGTGGCAATCGAACAGGCCGTTGATCAGATGCAGGTTGCCCGGGCCGCAACTGCCGGCGCACACCGCCAGCTTGCCGCTGACCGCGGCTTCGGCGCCGGCGGCGAAGGCGGCCACTTCCTCGTGGCGCACGTGCATCCACTCGATGCTGTCCATCTGCCGCAGCGCGTCGGTCAGGCCGTTGAGGCTGTCGCCGGTCACGCCCCAGATCCGCTCCACGCCCGCGCTGTGCAGGGTTTCGGCGAGCAGGCGAGCCATGGTCTGCTTGGACATACGTGCTGATCTCCGGGTGGGGAACGGCATGGTCGCACCGCGTGCGTTACCGACGCGTGGCGCAGCAGATGCACGCCCGTGCCTGCCGCCTCCATGTTCAGCGCACGGTGCGGCTAGTCTTCGCCGCGTGCAGCGGCGGCATCGTGCGCCGCATTGTCCGCATCGTCCTCGTGATAACTGCCGGACGTGGCGGCCTTGCCGTGGGCGCCACCGGGATGCTCGCCGGTGGCGCCATAGGTGCCGGCCTGGCCGAGGTTCGGCTGGCTGCGTCCGCTGCGGTCTTCGCCGTGATCCTGTGGCGCAGGCGCCTGCGGCGGCGGCATGGGCTGCGACGGCACATCACGGTCGCGGCCGCGTGGCACGCCGCTGTCGGCGGACACATCGCCCTGCGTGCCGCGGTAGGCGGCCTGGCGTACATCGTGCGTGCCGGTGGGAGGTGAAGTGCGCTGCGCCATGACGATCTCCTGCAGAAGCGTGTGAGCGGATCACGCTAGGCCGGCGCACGTTAGCCGGCATGCAAGTTGCGATGAAGGCCGCGCGAGCGGCGACTGCGATGCCGACCGGCGCGACCACGCCGCACGCACGTGACCTGCACGCCTGCGCCACCCGTGCTGGCCGACGCTGGCCGCTCCTTCCACATTGGAGCCCTGCGATGTCCGGTCTACTCTGGAAACTTGCGCTGGCCGGCACGGCTTACGCCGCCATCCGCGCCTATCGCCGCAACACCCACACCACCATGGCCGACGCGGCCTCGTCCATGCCACCAGCCGAACTGGATGACGGTCGGGCCACGCCGCCGCACGGCGACACCCTGCAGGGCGCCGAGCGCGCGTCGACAACTGCGACCACAGACGATCCGGACGGCGCCGTGCCGGCCTGATCCCTGCAACGCGCAGCGGCGTGTCGCGCGCTCACCGCCGACACGCTGCTGCCAGCGTCGCAGGAGCGTGGGCGTCAGCTCAACCTTTGGGGCGATCGTGGGTTTCGCGGCCATCGCCGTGGCGCGCATTGCGCGCACGCAGTTCCTCGCTGGCCTTGCGCGCCAGTTCCTCGTATTGCTTGCGGATTTCTTCCAGCCGCTTCTCGTCCAGCTCTTCCAGGTCCAGCAGCTCGTTGTTGGCCTTGGCGCTGACCCGGATCAGTTCGTCGAGCTTGATCTGCATCGCCGCGGTGTCGGCGTTCTGGGTGTGCTGGATCAGGAACACCATCAGGAAAGTGATGATGGTGGTGCCGGTGTTGATGACCAGTTGCCAGGTGTCGTTGAAGCCGAACACCGGGCCGCTGAGGCCCCACACCAGCACGATGCATAGCGCGATGCAGAAGGTCCAGGGCGTGCCGGCGGCATACGACGCCTTCTTGGCGACCACGTTGAACAGCTTGGCAGGTTTCATCGCAGGCCCTCGCTCGACGGGAGACGCCTGCACCGCCGCCAGCGTCTGCAGGCGGCTAAGGATGATCGACAGCCTCCCGTGAGCGAGGCGTGCATATCGCGCCAGCGCCGGGCCAATGAAAAAGGCGGGGTCGCCCCCCGCCTTTTTGCTTGACCTGTGCGCGAGGCTCAGCCGGCCTGTTGCGTCGCCGGCTGCAGCGCCCGCACCGGGCGCGGCCGGCTCGGGAAGGCGTGGCGCAGGATCCGCCACACCACCTGGCCGAACTGCTTGGGCAGCGAGCCGGTGTTGTAGTGCTGGCCGTAGCGCGCGCAGATCTCGCGCACCTGCACCGCCAGCGCCGCATAGCGGTTGGCCGGCACGTCCGGGAAGAAATGGTGCTCGATCTGGTGGCTGAGGTTGCCCGACAGCACGTTCAGCAGCTTGCCGCCGGCCAGGTTGGAGGAACCGCGCAGTTGCCGCAGGTACCAATGGCCGCGCGACTCGTTCTTGATCGACTCCTTGGGGAAGGTCTCGGCGTCGGCAGTGAAGTGGCCGCAGAAGATGATCACGAAGGTCCAGATGCTGCGCAGCACGTTGGCGGCCAGGTTGCCCAGCAGCACCGGCAGGAAGAACGGTCCGGCCAGCGCCGGGAACAGGATGTAGTCCTTGAAGATCTGCCGGCCCATCTTGCGCCCGACCGGCAGGAACGTCCGCTTCAATTCGCCGCGCTTCATCTTGCCGGCCAGCCAGCGGCCCAGGCGCAGGTCCTGAATCGCCACGCCCCATTCGAACAGCAGCGCGAACACCACCGCGATGAACGGCTGCGCCAGGTAGAACGGGCGCCAGCGCTGCTCGGGGAAGATGCGCAGCAGGCCATAGCCGATGTCGTCGTCCATGCCGCGCACGTTGGTGTAGGTGTGGTGCTTGAAGTTGTGCGTCTTGCGCCAGTTGTCGCCGGTGGCGACGATGTCCCACTCGTAGGTGTTGCCGTTCAGGTGCGCATCGCCCATCCAGTCGTACTGGCCATGCATCACGTTGTGGCCCAGCTCCATGTTCTCCAGGATCTTGGACAGGGTCAGCAGCAGCACGCCGGCGATCCACGCCGGCACCAGCACGCTGTGCACGAACGCCCCGAGGAACAGCAGCGCACGGCCGGCCACGCCGGTGTAGCGCACCGCGGCGACGATGCGGCGGATGTAGCGCGCATCGCGCGCGCCCAGGTCGGCCAGGGTGCGCATGCGCAGCGCATCCAGTTCGTCGCCGAAGGCCTGCAGTTCGGCAGGGGTGAGTGCGCGGTTGCGGGGAGCCGCCATGGGGAAGTCCTTCAGAGGTCCAGGGTCAGGTCGCTGCTGGCGCTGTTGACGCACAGCTTCAGCGAACCGGGTTCGGCGGCGTGGGCGCCGCTGAGCAGATCACGGGTGATGCCGGCCTGCTTGCCACAGGCGCAGCTGTTGCAGATGCCCATGCGGCAGCCGTGCTTGGGACGCAGGCCTTCGGCTTCCAGCGCGGTGAGCAGCGACTGGCCGCGCGGCAGCTGCAGCACGCGGCCGCTGCGCGCCAGGGTCACCGCCACGGTGCCCTGTTCGACATCGGCAGGCGCCGGCGGCGGGCTGAACGCCTCGGCCTGGAAGCGCGCCACCTGATGCTGCAGGCGCGCGCGCGCAGCCTGCACGAAGCCGCCCGGGCCACAGGCCAGCACCTGCGCCTGCTCCAGGCCGCCCAGGGCGTCGAGCGGCAGCGTGTCCACGCGCGGCGCCGGCGTTTCGCCTTCGCCGGTGATGGCCAGGTGCAGGCGGAAGCGCGGATGCGCCGCGGCCAGCGCCTGCAGTTCGTCGCGGAAGCAGACCTGGTCGTGGCGCCGCGCCCAGTACAGCAGGTCGACATCGGCCGGCATGCCGGCATCGGCCAGTTGCCGCAGCAGCGCGCGCATCGGGGTGATGCCGCTGCCGGCGGCCAGCAGCAGCCAGCGGCCGTGCGGCGCGGTCGGCAGCACCATCTCGCCGTAGGCCTGGCCAAGTTCGAACACCTCGCCGATGCGCGCCGCGCCGGCCAGGTACTGGCTGACCCGGCCGCCGTCGACGGTCTTGACCGTGATCGCCAGGCGCCCGCCCGGCAACGGCGTGGGGCTGTAGCTGCGCAGCAGCCGGCGGCCGTCGATCTCCACGCCCAGTTCCACGTGCTGGCCGGCACGCAGGCCGCGCCAGTGGCGGTTGGGCTGCAGCACCAGGGTCACCGCATCGCTGCTGGCGGCCTCACGCTGCACCAGCCGGGCGCGCGGGCGCTGCCAGGTCCACAACGGATGCAGCCGGGTCGACCAGAAATCGAACACGTCCGGCTTGACCCAGGCGCGCAGGGCGCGGGCGGCGGGGCGGAGCTTGGCGGGACGGCGGGCAGCGTTCATGGGGTCCACTATACAGATGAAGATACAGATGTCTATACAGTTGTGCATTCAGCAATGGCGTTATCATCCCTCATTGCCTGGCCCGGTCTGCCCATGACGACGCTCTCCCCTCCCCCGTTCGCGGACACGCCGAACGCCCGCAAGGGCGCGATCTCGCGCGAGGACCTGCTGGCCGCCGCGCTCAAACTGATCGGGCCGCACCGCAGCGTGTCCACACTGAGCCTGCGCGAGGTGACCCGCGAGGCCGGCATCGCCCCCAACAGCTTCTACCGCCAGTTCCGCGACATGGACGAGCTGGCGGTGGCGCTGATCGACCTGGCCGGCAGCTCGCTGCGCACCATCATCGGCCAGGCGCGGCAGCGTGCCGCCGGCAACCGCCGCAGCATCATCCTCAGTTCCGTGGAGACTTTCATGGAACAGTTGCGCGCCGACGACAAGCTGCTGCACGTCCTGTTACGCGAGGGCACGGTCGGCTCGGACGCGTTCAAGCATGCGGTGGACCGCGAGCTGAACTATTTCGAGGACGAACTGCGGGTGGACCTGATCCGCCTGGCCGCGCTGGAGGGCGCGCCGCTGCACGAGCCGGCACTGGTGTCCAAGGCGATCACCCGGCTGGTGTTCGCGATGGGCGCCACCGCGATGGACCTGCCGCCGGAGAAGGATCCGGAACTGATCCGGCAGATCACCGCGATGCTGCGGATGATCATCGTCGGCGCGCGCACGCTCGCCGCCGGCTGAGTTCGCGGCGCAGCGGCGTCGCCACCGCAGACAGCCATCGGCACGGGCGCTTGCCTGCATCGTGACATGCCGCCGACATGGCCTTGGCCCCGGCTTTACCTGCGCCTGCCCACCCTCGTCGGACACTCCCCCAACGAGGCATGCACATGGCCGTTCCGAACTATCCGTCGCCGCCGTTCAAGGCGCAGCAGCAATCCTTTCCCGGCAAGACCCAGGCCATGGATCCGAAACCGGACCACGGTGAAGACAGCTATGTCGGCCACGGCCTGCTGCAGGGCAAGCGCACCCTGATCACCGGCGGCGACAGCGGCATCGGCGCGGCGGTGGCGATCGCCTATGCGCGCGAAGGCGCCGACGTTGCCATCGCCTATCTGCCCGACGAGCAGGACGACGCCGAGCGCATCGGCAAGCTGGTCGAGGATGCCGGCGTGCGCGTGCTGCTGCATCCCTGCGACATCAGCGACCGCGCGCAGGCCGAGACGTTGATCAAGACCGTGACCGACGCCTTCGGCGGCCTCGACGTACTGGTCAACAACGCGGCCTACCAGCGCTATTTCCATAGCTTCGACGAGATCACCCTCGACGAATGGGAGAAAACCTTCGCCACCAACGTGCATGCGCCGTTCCACCTGGTGCGGCTGGCGCTGCCGCACATGCCCGAGGGCGGCTCGATCATCAACACCGCCTCGGTGAACTCGAAGAAGCCCACGCCCAACATCCTGCCGTACTCGGCCACCAAGGGCGCGCTGGCCAACCTGACCATCGGCCTGGCCGGCCTGCTCGCCGAGAAGAAGATCCGCGTCAACGCGGTGCTGCCAGGCCCGATCTGGACTCCGTTCATTCCCACCGGCATGGATGAGGAATCGGTGCGCACCTTCGGCGAGCAGACGCCGTTCGGCCGTCCTGGCCAGCCAGCGGAACTGGCCTCGGCCTATGTATTGTTGGCTGCGGACACCTCGAGCTATACCTCGGGCACGTTGCTGACCATCTCGGGTGGCGCAGTGACGCTGTAAGGCCGGGAATCGTAAGTGGGGAATCGGGAATGGGAAAAGCGCTGCGGGCTGGCGGCGCTGTAGGTGCGGCTCTGGCCGCGAGAGGCTTTCTCCTGATGTTGTCGCCGTGATCCTCACGCAAGCACACGCATCGCGCCTGCTGCTGTCTCGTTAGCAGGCCACAGATCTAGCGCACTCCCCTCTTTAGGAGCGGCTTCAGCCGCGACAGGCATTCCCATGAAGGCCTGTCACGACTGAAGCCGCTCCTTCAAGCGCGAGCGCAAAAGACATGCAGCACCCGCGCATCACGCGTATCGCCACCGTGTACATCTCCTCACACGGCATCTCGCACGGCATTCACTCTGCGCTGCAACTGCTCTAACGGCGGCAAGTCTAGGTTGATCGCACAGGGGAAAAACACACGGACGCGCGATGCGATGCAGGTGCGTCGCGCACACCATCTGGAGCGATATCCATGACCCGAAGCAACACCGAACGCTTGTTGAAGTGGCTGCAGGACGCCTACGCCATGGAGCAGGAGGCCAACACCATGCTCACTGCCACCGCCGGCCGCCTGGAGCACTACCCGCAGCTGAAGGCGCGCATCGAGCAGCACGTCGACGAAACCCGCGATCAGTCCGAGCAGGTCAAGCGCTGCATCCAGATCCTCGACGGCTCGGTCCCGACGATCAAGGGCACGGTGGCGAGCGTGATGGCCTCGGTGCACGCCGCCGGCAATTCGATGATGAGCGACGAGGTGGCCAAGAGCCTGGGCGTGAGCTACGCGTTCGAGCATATGGAGATCGCCAGCTACCGTTCCCTGGTGATCGCCGCCAAGGAAGCCGGGCAGACCGAGATCGCCGACATCTGCGCCGCCATCCTCGACCAGGAAATCGCCATGGCCGAGTGGCTGATCGAGCACCAGGAAGCCACGATCCTGGCGTTCCTGAAGCGCGAACGCACCGAAGGCGAAACCGCCAAGCACTGAGCGTCGTCGTGCACCGCACGACGCGTGCGCATTCCCCCGCAGCACCCACCATCATCGACCGGAGACTCCCCATGGCCGTCAAGACCATCGACGAATTGTTCATCCACGAGCTGTCGGACATCTACAGCGCCGAGAAGCAGCTGACCAAGGCACTGCCGCGACTGGCACGCGCCTCCACCAACCCGGCGCTGCGCGCGGCGTTCGAAGCACACCTGGAGGAAACCCAGGGCCAGATCGAACGCATCGACCAGATCGTCGAAAATGGCAACCTGCGCCTGAAGCGGATCAAGTGCGCCGCCATGGAAGGCCTGGTGGAAGAAGGCAAGGAAGTGATCGACTCGATCGAGGCTGGCCCGGTGCGCGATGCCGCGCTGATCGGCGGTGCGCAGAAGGTCGAGCATTACGAGATCGCGTCCTACGGCACGCTCGCCGCCATGGCCAAGCAGCTGGGCATGGACGATGCGTTGAGCCTGCTGCTGGAAACGCTCAATGAAGAGAAGTCCACCGACGAGAAGCTGACCCTGCTGGCCGAGCAGGGGGGCAACGAAGAAGCGGCACGCAAGCGCAAGGCGGCCTGACCGCGCCAGCTGCGGCCCGCCGGCGCGGGTCGCAGCGTCCCAGACGCCTATCCCCCACGCGCGGCCGTCGGTCGCGCCATTGCGTCGTCTCGACGTTCGGGCGGCACTCCAAGAGAAACCCATGTTCATGCACAACAAGCGGCTGATGTACACGGTCCGCGTGGCACAACCAGATCCGGCGCTGGCCTCGCTGATGCTGGAACAGTTCGGCGGCCCGCAAGGCGAGCTCGCCGCGGCGATGCGCTACTTCACCCAGGCCATCGGCGAGGTCGATCCCGGCCGCAAGGATCTGCTCTACGACATCGCCACCGAGGAGCTGAGCCACCTGGAAATCATCGGCTCGATCATCGCCATGCTCAACCAGGGGCCGAAGGCGGTGCTGTCCGAAGGCATGGCCGAAGCCGAGGACATGCGCAACCTCACCCGCAACAACAACACCAGCCAGACCCAGCAGATTCTCTACGGCGGCGGCCCGGCGCTGGTCAATTCCAGTGGCGTGCCGTGGAGCGCGGCCTACGTGGACAGCATCGGCGAGCCGACGGCCGACCTGCGCTCCAACATCGCCGCCGAAGCGCGTGCCAAGATCGTGTATGAGCGCCTGATCAACGTCACCGACGATCCGGGCATCGTCGATGCGCTGACCTTCCTGATGACCCGCGAGGTGGCGCACCAGAAATCCTTCGAGAAGGCGCTGTACGCGATCGAGCCGAACTTCCCGCCGGGCAAGCTGCCGGGCGATCCGGCCTTCACCGATCGCTACTACGACATGTCGCAGGGCGATGGCGACATGCAGGGGCCCTGGAACAGCGGCAGCCAGTGGGAGTCCATTGCCGACCGCAATCGCCAGGTGGCGGTGGATGGCGGCAGCGGGATGCCCAGCGTGGGCCTGAGCGAACTGGAACAGAGCGCAGTGCAGGCGCTGGCGGCGCGTACGCTGTCGCAGCCGGACAGCGACCCGACCACCGGTGCCGACCTGGGCGCCGGCCCGGGTGCCGGTTCGACCAAGGGCAGCGTGGCGCGCTAGCGCTTCACTGCAGGTCCACCGCAACGACGCCGACGCCGCGATGCACAAGCACCGCGGCGTTCGCATGTCTGGGCCATTGCCCGTGGTCGGCACCACCCGCGGCGCCGCGATCAATCGCCGGTCTGCCGATGCGGCGCGTGCACCGGCTTGGATTGCGGGGAATCCTTCTGCCGCAGCCAGATGCTCAACACCACCAGCGCGAACACCGCCAGGAACTCGCTCTGCCAGTTCTGCATCGATTCGAACCAGAACTGCGCGCCGCTGGCGTGTTCCCAGAAGGACGGCAGCGGCCGATGCTGCATGGCCTGCTCGGCCACCTCGTGGCGCCAACTGCCCAGTGCATGCAGGACGAAGCTGAGCAGGAACAGCGCACCGAAGGCCAGTGCCAGCGAGCGCTCGTACAGCGCCAGCCAGATGCCGCCGGCGCGCACCGGCCAAGGCGCCGGGCCCGGCGCGACGGCGTCGTCCTCCTGCCCTGGCGACAGCGGCCGCGACTCGGCCGAGCCCCACTGGCGCAGCTTCACCGTCAGCACCACGTACATGCCCATCTGCAGGAACTCGCTCTCCCAGTTCTCGAACAGCGCGCCGATGAAGTGCCCGCTGTGCAGGTACTGCCACATCGGCAGCGCCGCCAGCCCCTGCTGGCGCAGTTCCTCGTTGTAGGCTTGGTGGCCACTCAGCGCCTGAGCGGCCATGAACAGCAGGCTCAGCGCCAGCAACACGATCGACAGGCTGTTGCGTTTCCAGAACATCGACTCGGCTCCTCCTCCACCGCCGCACTGCCGGCGCGCCGTCGCTGCGACCATAGGCAGCCACAGGCAAAAAGTGGATGAAGAAGCTGGGGCGATACGCCTCGGATGCCAGGCGATGCCATCACCTGCAGGAGCGGCCACGGCGTGGCGGCAGGCGCCACCACGCCGCACTGGCTCAGAACTCTTCCCACTCCGCGCTGTCCGCCGGCACGCCCTGGATCGGGCGCGGCTTGGCCGCCGCTTGCCGCACCGGGACCGCCGGCTTGGGCTTGGCGGCGGCGACAGCCCGCACTGCCGGCCTGGCCGGCTGCGGCCTTGCCGCGATCGCCGGTGCCACGCTGATGGCGGCGCCGCCGGCGAGGCGGAACACCGCCACCGCGCGTGCCAGTTCCGCCGCCTGGTCTTCCATGCTCTTGGCCGCCGCGCTGGCTTCTTCCACCAATGCCGCGTTCTGCTGGGTGCCCTCGTCCAGCTGCATCACCGTCTTGCTGACCTGGTCGATGCCCGCGCTCTGCTCGGCGCTGGCCGCGGAGATCTCGGCCATGATGTCGGTGACCCGCTTCACCGAGGCGACCACCTCGGTCATGGTGGTGCCGGCGCGGTTGACCAGGGTCGAGCCCTGCTCCACTTCCTGCACCGAGTCGGAGATCAGGGCCTTGATCTCCTTGGCCGCCGCCGCCGAACGCTGCGCCAGCGTGCGCACTTCCGAGGCCACCACGGCGAAGCCGCGGCCCTGTTCGCCGGCGCGCGCCGCTTCCACCGCCGCATTGAGCGCGAGGATGTTGGTCTGGAAGGCGATGCCGTCGATCACGCCGATGATGTCGGCGATGCGCGCGGACGCGGCGCTGATCGAGGCCATGGTCGCCACCACTTCCTCCACGGCGCGGCCGCCGTGCTCGGCCACCTCGCCGGTGCTCAGCACCAGCTGGTTGGCCTGGCGCGCGCTGTCGGCGTTCTGCTTCACGGTGGACGTCAGCTCCTCCATCGAGGCGGCGGTTTCTTCCAGGCTGGCCGCCTGCTGCTCGGTGCGCACCGACAGGTCGCTGTTGCCGCTGGCGATCTCGCTGGCGGCGGTGTTGATCGAGCCGACCGCGCGCTGGATGCCCTGCACGATGCCGGTCAGTTGCTCGGCGGTGCGGTTGGCGGCGTCGGCGAGCTTGCCGAATGCGCCTTCATAGCGCACTTCCACGCGCTGCGACAGGTCGCCATCGGCGATCGCCCCCATGATCCGGCCGACGTCGGCCAGGCCGCTGTCGGCCTGACGCATCAGCCGGTTCAGCGCTTCCACCATTTCCTTGAACGCGAACTCGTAGCGCGCCTCGTCGCCACGTGCAGTGAAGTCGCCGCGGGCGGCCGCGTCGGCCAGCCGCGCGATGTCGCCGTTGACCGCCGACAGGTTGGCCTTGACCACGTCCAGCGCCTCGTGCAGCGCGGCGCGCTGTCCCGGCAGCCGACGCATGTCGCGGCGCAGGTCGCCGCGGCCGTACTCGTCCATGATCGCCATCGCCTCGACGATCGCGTCCAGGTGCTCGAACAGCGCCGTGTTCATGCCGTGTGCGAGCGTGCCGTAGTCGCCTGGGAAATCCTCCGGCATGCGGTGGCTGATGTCCTCGCCCTGCTGCAGCCGCACCAGGGTCTGCATCTCGCCGTTGAAGCGCTGCAGTTGGGTCTGCATCTGTTGCATGCTGGTCATCAACTGCCCGGTCTCGTCGCGCGACTCCACCTTGATCGGATTGTCGAAGCGGCCCGAGGCGATCGCCTCGGCGGTCCGCGTGGCGCCGCGCAACGGCGCGACGATGGCGCCGGCGATCAGCCAGCACAGACCCACGACCAGCGCCACCAGGCCACCACCGATCACGGTGAGGATCTTGGTGAAGCCCATCGCCTGGGCCTGGATGTCCTCGGCATACACGCCCATCGCCAGCACCCAGTTCCACTGCGGGTACAGCGCGGCGTAGCTGATCTTCGGCAGCTGCACCGACTTGCCGGGCTTGGGCGCGGTGTAGTAGCTGAAACCGTCGCCGCTGCGCACCGCCGTCTGGATGTCGCGGTACACGTACTCGCCGGCATCGCTCCTGTAACCGCTCATGTCGGTGCCGACCGCGCGCTTGGGATGCATGACGATGCGCATCTGCGGGTCGACGATGAAGAAGTAGTCCACGCCGCCGTTGGTCTTCATGTCGGCCAGCGCGCCCTTGGCCGCTGCCTGCGCCTGCGCCTGCGTCATCTCGCCGCGCTTGGCCAGATCGGCGTAGTGCTGCATCACGCTCAGGCCCATGTCGACCTGGGTCTTGACGCTTTGCTTGCGCGCATCGATCAGGTTGAGATATTGCAGGCGCGCCGCGGCAACGGCGAGCAGGATCACGCCGAGCGCGATCAGCGTGCACAGCACGATGAACTTGCGCGCCATGGGCAGATTGGCGATATGGCGGCGCAGAAATTGGATGGGATTCATGGCGTAGAAAGCAGAGAACGGAATTTTGTATCGGCCAGCGCGCGCTCGAACTTGAACTGCGAAGTGCCTCGCCAGAGCAACGCGCACCACAGTTTCACGCTGCAGCCGGCTTCCGTCAGGCCAGTGCGGCATCCATCGGCGCGCTCGCGGACGACACGCCGGCGGCGTGCGGCTCCCACACCAGGCGATGGAAATCGAAGCCCTGCTGCAACCGCGGCTTGACCACGTTGAAGTACGGCGAGACGTCGAAATCGCGCGGCAGCGTCAGGCTGTGATGGCGCGGATGCAGGATCTCCGCGTCTTCTCCGGCATCGCTTCCCGTCGGCGGCGCCTGGTCGATTTCCGGCAGGATGGGATAGCGGATCGCGCCGAACGCCTGCGCCAGCAACGTCGAGCAGATCGCCCGCGTCGGCTCGCCGCTGCCTAGCTCCAGGAAGCGCCGCTTCACCGACGACGGCAGCGGCGGCGTGCGGATCAGGTAGCGCGCCAGGTCGAAGATGTTCTTCAGGTCGTAGCTGTTGCCGACCCGCGAGACCATGTACTCCACCACGGTCTCGATCTCCTGCGCGCTCAACCCGACCGGACGGCAGATGCGGGTGTGCAGGCCGGCGAACTCGCTCAATCCCACCAGGCGCACGCCGACGTTGATGTCGACATCGCAGAACAGCGGCGCTTCCTCGCCGGGAAGCGCGGCCACGTGGTCGCCGATGTACAGCGCCGCGTGCGACCAGGTGGACTGGCTCAGGTACTTGATGGCGGTGGAGAAGCGGCTGTTGCCCTCGACCAGCAGCACGTCGCCCTTGCGTAGCGTGGCACGCAACAGCTGCGGCGGGCTGGTCGGCAGTTGCGAGCCATGGCGGCGCGGCTTGGACAGGAACTTGGCCAGGTGGCGGCCCAGCAAACGTGGCAAGGACAGCATGCGCGTTCCCCCGAGGGACGGCCGCTTCGGCGAAACGGCTCCGCTATCCGCAATGGCGGCCATGCGCTGGATTTCTTGAATGGCGTGCCGGCGCCAGCGACCGGCTCACGGTTGCCGCAGGATCGACAGCTCCACGAACTGCGCGCTGCTGGAACGCAGGTAGACCGCATAGCGGCCACGGCCCGGCACTTGCACCAGAAAGCGGTCTCCCGGCACCGGCTGGAGCTTGTCGACCGCGGCCGCACCCAGCGGCGCGATCCGCAGCCGCACCTTGGCATCGTCCTGCGCTGGCGTGAGATTGGCGATGGTCAGCGCGCCATCGAAGAGGGTGCGGCTCTCGCCCGGCAACAGACTCAGCATCAGCGACATCGCCGCGGCCTTGGCGTCGCAGGCACCGGCCTGCGCCTCGGCCAGCTGCCGCTGCAGCGGCTTGACCTCCACGTACTGCACGAAGCCGTAGGTCGCGCCGATCACCACCAGCACTGCCGACACCTCGGCGGCGGTGCGCTTGAACGAGAGTGCTTGCCACCATGTCTGCGCCGGCGGGGGCGGCGTCTGTCGGGTCGTTCGAGCCATGCATCACGGTATCGATGCCGCCATGCCTCTGTCTGCCAGCACGGCTGACATCGCCGCGCACGGCCGCGTTCGTCTACCTGGCGATACAGACGCGACGCCACGTGCCTCGCGATAGGCGCCGCCCCAAGCACGGACATCGCGCGATGGCGCGGCATGGCCTCGCGCCTATGCAACTCCCAGCAGGCGATGACGCGTCTTTCGGAGGTTTCGAAACCACGGATCGTCGACGCGCAGGGAGAACCGCCCACGCATGTTGCGTCGCAACTTGACGCATCGAGCGCCCGGGCGGAGTCTTGGCATGAAATTTCGAAATTATTTTCGCAATCCGAAATTCACTTGTCAAGCGACATCACGGGGCGGGTCGAGCAAGCTGGCGATTCCCCCGGGTCCTCCAGGAACTGCAGATGATCAAGACGACTTCCCAGCGCGCGGCCGGCGCCGCGCCCGACGACGGCGACGAGGCCGGGGACAAGAAGCTGCGCAGCACCGTGCAGTCGCTGGCCAAGGGCTTTCGCGTGCTCGAGGCGTTCTCGTCCGAGCACGAGGAACTGTCGCTGAGCCAGATCGCGGCCCTGGCCCGGCTCGATCCAGGCACCACCTTCCGCATGCTCAACACCCTGGTCGAGCTGGGCTACGTGCACCGCGTGCCGGAGAGCCGCCGCTTCCGCCTGACCCTGAAGGTGCTCGACCTCGGCTTCCACGCCATCGCCCGCCGCGATCTGCGCAGCGTGGTGCGGCCGCTGCTGCGCACGCTGGTCAGCGACGTCAACGAAGCGGCCAGCTTCGCGGTGCTGCAAGGCCCCGACGTGCTCTACATCGAGCGCGTGCGCGCCGGCATCACCCGCCTGGGCGTGGACATCCGCATCGGCACCACCGTGCCCAGCACCCGTACGGCGATCGGCCTGGCGATGCTGGCGCACCTGGCGCCGGCGGAAGTGACGCGGGTGACCGGGGTCGACGTGCAGGGTGCGCAGACGCCGGAGATCGCCACGATCCGGCGCACCTTCGACAGCATCCGCCGCGACCGCTACGTGATCCTGGAGTCGATGCTGACGGAGGGCCTGCGCGTGCTGGCGGTCCCGGTGCTGGATGCGGACGACTATCCGCTCGGCGCGATCAGTGTCGCCGCGCCGTCGGTGCGCACCAGCCACGCCGAACTGCTGGAGACCGCCCTCCAGCCGACGCTGCTGGCCGCCAAGGACATCGCCTTCGCGATCCAGGCCAGCGGGAGTGTTGCCGTGACCGCCCCCAGCACCTGATCCGCCCGGGCCACCGCCCGGCCCTCCCTGTCGGTCTCGCTGCGTGGACGCTTCGGCGCCCGCGTCGGGATCCCCTTGTCCTGCGAAAGGCAGCCACGATGCTCATGTCCACCCCTGCCCCTGCCACCACCGCCACGACCACCGCCCACGCGCCGTCCATCGCCGAGGCGCAGGCGGAGATCGGCGCACGCCTCGAACGCCTGCCGATCACCCGCAACGTGTGGTGGGCGCGCAACATCGTCGGCGCCGCCACGTTCTTCGACGGCTACACGGTGATCGCCATCGCCTACGCGATGCCGGTGCTGACCAAGGAATGGCAGCTGTCGCCGGCGCAGATCGGCACGATCCTGTCGGCCGGCTACCTGGGCCAACTGCTGGGCTCGGTGTTCTTCGGCTGGCTGGCCGAGCGTATCGGCCGGCTGCACGTGCTGCTGTTCACCATCCTGCTGTTCGTGTCGATGGACGTGGCCTGCCTGTTCGCCGGCAGCGCCGCGGCGATGATCGCGTTCCGCTTCGTCCAGGGTATCGGCACCGGCGGCGAGGTGCCGGTGGCCAGCGCCTACATCAACGAACTGATCGGCTCGAAGAAGCGCGGCCGCTTCTTCCTGCTATACGAGGTGATGTTCCTGCTCGGCCTGGTCGCCGCTGGCGGCATCGGCTACTTCCTGGTGCCGGCCTATGGCTGGAAGGCGATGTTCATGGTCGGGCTGATCCCGGCGACGATCATGATTCCGCTGCGTTTCTTCATGTTCGAATCGCCGCGCTGGCTGGCCGCCAAGGGCCGCTACGCCAAGGCCGACACCATCGTCGCCGAACTCGAACGCAGCGCCGAGCGCCGCCATGGCCCGTTGCCGGCGCCGGTGTTCGACCGCAGCGCGCTTCCCAAGACGCAGCGCTCGGACTGGCGCGAGCTGTTCGGCAGCGTCTATCGCAAGCGCACGCTGGTGATCTGGAGCCTGTGGTTCTGCTCCTACCTGGTCGCCAACGGCATCATCACCTGGCTGCCGACGCTGTACCGCACGCACTTCGGGCTGTCGCTGCAGCAGAGCATCGCCTATGGCTTCTTCACCTCGCTGGCCGGCGTCGCCGCCGCAGTGGCCTGCGCGCTGTCGATCGACAAGGTCGGACGCAAGCGCTGGTACGGGCTGGCGTTCGCCGCCGGCGGGCTGCCGCTGCTGGCGCTGGCGGCGCTCGGCGGCACCTCGGCGCCGCAGGTGCTGGTGTTCGCGGCGCTGGGCTATGCCGCGGTGCAGACCATCACCTTCTCGCTGTACCTGTATTCAGCCGAGCTCTACCCCACCCGCATCCGCGCCATCGGCACCGGACTGGGCAGCGCCTGGCTGCGCCTGGGCTCGGCCTGCGGGCCGCTGCTGGTCGGCGCGGTCATCGCCGGACTCGGCATCCGCTACGTGTTCGCCGCCTTCGCTGCCGTGCTGCTGGCCGGCGCCGTCGTGACCTGGCGCTTCGCCCTGGAAACCAAGGGCAAATCGCTGGAGCAGCTGTCGCCCTGAGCGTATCGCCGGCACTGCCGCTGGCGCATCGCACAACACCTCCGCACCACCCCCGTCGGACCCCGCGTTCGATTCCATCCCCCGTTGATCCAAAGAAGAGGAAATGAGCATGAGCACCATCGACCTGAAAGGCCTGGTCCCCGCCCCGGTCACCCCGTTCACCCGCGACGGCGCCGTCGACTATCCCGCGATCAAGCGCATCGGCGCCTGGCTCGGCGGCATCGACGGGGTCAAGGGCCTGACCGTGCTCGGCCACGCCGGCGAAGGCACGTTCCTGGAGCGCGACGAACAGGCCAAGGTGATCACCGCCTTCCGCGACGCCGTCGACGGCCGCATCCCGATCATCGCCGGCATCACCCTGGAAGGCACCCGCGTCGCCGCCGACGAAGCCAAGCGCGCGGTCGCCGCCGGCGCCTCCGCCGGCCTGATCTATCCGTCGCACGGCTGGCTGCGCTTCGGCTACCAGAAGGGCGCGCCGCAGGACCGCTACAAGGCCATCCACGAGGCTAGCGGGCTGCCGATGATCCTGTTCCAGTACCCGGACGCGACCAAGGCCACCTACGACCTGGAGACGTTGCTGGAGATCGCCGCGCTGCCGGGCGTGGTCGCGATGAAGAACGGCGTGCGCAACATGAAGCGCTGGGACACCGAGATCCCGGTGTTCCGCAAGGAGCGCCCGCACGTGCCGGTGCTGACCTGCCACGACGAGTATCTGCTGCACACCATGTTCGACGTGGATGGCGCGCTGGTGGGCTACGGCTGCATCGCCCCGGAGCCGCTGCTGGAGATGATCGCCGCGGGCAAGGCCAAGGACTACGCCAAGGCGCGCGCACTGCACGACCGCCTGCTGCCGGTGACCAAGAGCGTCTATCACCGCGGCTCGCACATGGAAGGCTCGGTGGCGCTGAAGTGGGCGCTGGTCGCGCGCGGCCTGCTCGACCACGCCACGGTGCGTTCGCCGCTGCTGCCGCTGGCCGAGGGCGCCGACAAGGAGATCGCTGCGGCGATGGCCGCCGCCGGCCTCGGCAAGGTGGGCTGACCCGCACGGGTTGCCTCCAGCTCGATGGGCCGCGCAGTTGCGCGGCCCATCCGCTGCGGCGATGGCGTGCGCCTCGGCGCCGCAACGCGTTCCGGTCTGCCCTCGCGTTTCTTTGCCGGTCCCCCCACAGGTCTGCACACAGGCGTGCCCGTCGCCGACGGACGCGACGCCGTGCTGCGGCTCCACGACCGGAAGGTGTCTTCCCTTCGCGCACTGCCGCGTCGCCGCGCACCCACCGCGCACGTCCGGCGAGTGCTTCGTCTCGTCCGTGGAGCGTCCCATGTCCCGTTCTCTTTCCTGCGTCTCGTTGCTGGCGGCGGCCGCCGCCCTGCCGGCCTGCGCCATTGCCGCCGACACCACGCAATGGCTCGACGACCACGGCATCGCGCCGCGCCTGGTCTGGTCCAACGACTATGCGCGCAACGTCGACGGCGGCCTGTCGCGCGGCGACCGCAATGCCGGCGGCGTGATCGCCGGCGCGGACCTGGATCTGCAACGCCTGTTCGGCATTTCCGGTGCCACGCTGCACGCCACCGGCGCCCGGTACTACGGCGACAGCCTGTCGCAGCGGCAGATCGGCAACGGCGTCAAGGTGCAGGGCTATTGGTATCCGCAACAGCAGGCGCAACTGGCGCAACTGACCTGGGAACAGACCTTCGCCGACGGGCGCTGGCAACTGGTCGCCGGGCGCATGAACACCACCTGGCAATTCGCGCGCAGCCGCTACGGCTGCCGCTTCGTCAGCGCCTCGGACTGCCCGTTCCAGCTGAGCCAGGCCGATGGCGGCTTCGTCGGCTTTCCCTACGTGAACTGGGGCGCGAAGCTGCGCTACAAGCCCGACGCCACCTATGTTTCGGTGGGCGCATTCGAACTGAACCCGCAGCGCAAGAACAACCACGGCCTGGACTGGAGCACCGCCGACAGCACCGGCGTGCTGGGCACGCTCGAGGTCGGCTACGAACCCGATCCCGCACGGGGCAAGGGCGCACCGCGCTACCTCGCCGGCCTCTGGTACAACTCGGCCGACTACAGCGACCTGCGCTACAACCAGGCCGGCGGCTTGCGCGGGCTGGTCGGCGGCCCTGCGCGCCTGTACGACGGCGGGCGCTGGGGCGCCTACGCGCTCGGCGAACGCGCGCTGTACCGGCCGCAGGGCATGGCAAGCAAGCGCATGCTGGTCGCCTTCGGCAACATCGCCGCACCGTTCGACAAGCACCAGGTCTACGACCTGCAGGTCACCGCCGGCCTGTACTACAGCGGCCCGTTTGCGGCACGGCCCGGCGACGGCATGGGCGCGATCGCGCACTACTACCGCTTCAGTGCGGACCAGCAGGGCTACATGAACGACCTGCTGCGCAAGCGCGGCGCGGCCGCGGACATCGCGCGCAACGAACTCATGTTCGAACTCAACTACAGCTATCGCATCGCGCAGACGCCGCTGTTCCTGGTGCCGAACGTGCAGTACATCGTCCATCCCGACATCCTGGGCAATCCCGCGGCGCGCCGTGCGCCCGACGATGCGCTGGTGATCGGCTTGCGGGTGATGCTCAACATGGGTGGGCTGGGCACGCCGAAGTGAGGCCGCACTTGGCACCGGCCGGGGACCGATATCGCGGCAGCCGAGGCAGGCGCGCACGCACGCTTGCGCCGCTGGCGGTTAACCTTCCCTCCCCTTGCGTCATCCGGATCGCGCCTCAATGGCCAACCCCTACTACCGTGGCCCCGTCAGCGACCATTTCGATGGCGTGCGCTTCTTCAACCCCGGCCAGCCCACGATCGACAATGCGCTGAGCAAGGTCCTGCGCTGGAAGGCCGCCATGGGCGCGGTGCGCTGGCCTGCGCAGGTCGCGGTGACGCCGGCCATGCCTGCACCGCGACACGACAGCCTGCGCATCACCATGGTCGGCCACGCCACGCTGCTGATCCAGGCCGCCGGCCTCAACCTGCTCACCGACCCGGTGTGGTCGCAGCGGGCCAGCCCTTCGCAGATCGCAGGGCCCAAGCGGGTAACGGCACCGGGCATCCGCTTCGCGGACCTGCCGCCCATCGATACTGTGCTGCTGAGCCACAACCACTACGACCACTTCGACCTGGCGACCTTGCGCACGCTGCACGACGCGCACCAGCCGCTGTTCGTGATGCCGCTGGGCAACGACGTCCTGCTGCGCAAGCGCGTGCCCGATGCGCGCATCGCCACCGGCGACTGGCACGACCGGCTGCCGATCGGCGACACCGCGACGGCGACGCTGACCCGCGCCAACCATTGGTCCAGCCGCGGCATCGCCGACCGCAGGATGGCGCTGTGGTCCGGCTTCTTCGTCGAGACCGCGCGGGGATCGGTGTGGTTCGCGGGAGACACCGGCTACGGCGATGGCGCCATCTTCCGCGAGATCCGCGACCGGCACGGCGCGCCCGACGTGGCGTTGATCCCGATCGGCGCCTACGCGCCGCGCTGGTTCATGGCGCCACAGCACATCGACCCCACCGAAGCGGTGCGGATCTTCCGCGACACCGGCGCGCGGCGCGCGCTCGGCATCCACTGGGGCACCTTCCAGCTCACCGACGAAGGGCGTGATGAGCCGCGCGAAGCGCTGGCCGCCGCACTGCACCTGGCCGGCATCGCCGCAACGGACTTCGTCGCCGCCGAGCCGGGGCAGGCGTTCGACTTCGCCGATTTGGCGCCTTGACGTGCGCAGAAGTGAAGCCTGCGGGCGACAATGGACGCTGCTTCTTAAGGCCGGTTGCCTGAGTTTCCCCCGCAGGAGCGTTCCGTCGTCACGACGCGGCGAACCGCCGCGGTCGCGCAATTCGCCCTCGCGACGCAGAGAGAGTGCAGGTGCAGACGGCTACACTCGCGCTCCCGCCCACCAGGACACCGTCATGCGCGATCTCAGCCCGCTGCCTTCCATCGCCCTCGGCCGCTACCGCCACTTCAAGGGCGGCGAATACGAGGTGCTGGGCATGGTCCGCAGCAGCGAAACGCTGGAACCGCTGGTGCTGTACCGGCCGCTGTACGGCGAAGGCACGCTGTGGGTGCGGCCGTATCCGATGTTCGTCGAGCAGGTGGAGATCGACGGCGTATGCCGCCCGCGCTTCGCGCCGATCGACGCGGACGCCTGAGCACGGCGCGGGCGACCGCGCCGCGCCCGACGCGAGACGCTAGCGCTTGGCCGCGCTGTCCACGTCGCTCTTGGTCGCGGCGTGATCCTGTGCCGGGCGGTTGCGGTTCTTCTTGGCGCGCGTGACCAGATACAGCATCGCGGCGATCAGCAGGACGAACAGTCCGGCGACCCAGGGCATCAGCGTGGTGTCCATTCGACACTCCAATTCGGTTGCACAGCGGTCACCAGACCACACACGCAGTGAAGGCCTTGGCTAGTGCGACGGTGAGGTCGGCGTCGTGCCGGCGCATCGCATGCGCACGATGAGCGGTTCCGTCGCGCAGTCCTGAGCCGCCGCGACGGCGGCCTTCACGACGGCCTTCGCGACAGGCACCAGCATCACTTGGGTTTGCGACCAGGCGCATTCCGCACGCCGCCGCGATCGCGCTGTCGATGCCTGAGAGGCCCTGGCCGAGACGTTCGCAGGACGGGCAAGCCACTCGAATCTCAGGCCTTCGGAGCGCACCGGCTGCCGTGCCGGCCAAGCCGCCCAGCGCACGCCGAACCGACCGGGACACATTGACATACGCACTGTACGCAAATAACGTACGCCACGTATGTGAATGAAGGCCCGCCCATGCACCAACGCCGCAGCCGCCGCGAGATGATCGAGACAACCCGCGCCAGCCTGCTGGCTGCGGCGCGGCAGGCGTTCGCCACGCACGGCTTCGCGCACACCTCGATGGACGTGTTGACCGCCGAGGCCGGTCTTACCCGTGGCGCGCTGTATCACCACTTCGGCAGCAAGGACGGCCTGCTGATCGCGGTCATCGAGCAGATCGAGGCCGAGGTGGGCCTGCGCCTGCAGGCGGTGTCCGACGCCGCGCCCACGCCGTGGGACGGTTTCCGCCGCCGCTGCCGCACCTACCTGGAACTGGCGCTGGAACCGGAGATCCGCCGGATCATCCTGCAGGACGCGCGCGCCGTGTTCGGCGACGTGCCGCCGGCGGCGCAGTCGGTGGGCATCGCCGCGCTGCAGGCGGCGCTGGAAGCCCTGATCGCCGCCGGCACGGTGGCGCCGCTGCATGCCGGGGTGATGGCACGCATGCTCTACGGCGCGATCACCGAGGCGGCGTTCTGGATCGCCGAGCCGGACGCCGACCTGCACGCACGGCTGGCCGACGCGCTGGACGCCCTGGACCGGCTGCTCGACAGCCTGCGCACGCCCTGATTCCGCAGCACTCCCCGCCTCGCCACTCGACCAGGATCACGCACATGCACTGGCGCAATACCGAACAGCGCTTCGGCGCCCTCGCCAAGCTGTTCCACTGGACCACCGCCGCCGCCTTCATCGGCGCCTATGCGGTGGTGTACTACGTCATCTGGTTCATGGACGACACGTCGGACGCCTCGCTGCCGGTGCTCAACCTGCACTGGGTGCTGGGCCTGCTGGTCGGGTTCCTGGTGCTGCCGCGGCTGTTGTGGCGCTGGCTGGACGTGCAACCGGACGATCCGCCGGGCTCGGCGCTGGAACACCGGCTCGCGCATCTGGCGCATTGGGGCCTGTACGCGCTGCTGATCGTGATGCCGCTGACCGGCTACATCGGCACCGGCGCGCCGACCGACCTCGGCCTGTTCCGCATTCCCGGCTTCAACGAGACCGCGCTGTTCGCCTGGATCAGCCGCACCTGGCACCTGAGCTGGGAGGCGTTTGAAGCGCCGATCGACGTGGTGCACCACTTCATCGGCAAATGGATCGCATGGGTCGTCGTACTGCTGCACGTGGCCGCCGCGCTGTTCCATCACTGGGTCCGGCGCGACGAGGTGCTGACCCGCATGCTGCCGGGGCGTACACCGCGCGTGCGCAGCGACGCGACCTCCGCCTGAGCCAACGCGCCTCTAGCGCGACGCCGGCACCTGCGCTGTGCGCGTCGCGGCCTCCACTGGCGCCAGCGGCCAGCGCACTTCGAATCGTGTCCCGCTGCCGGCCGGCAGGCACAGCGCATCGCCGCCATGCGCCACGGCGATGGCCTTGACCACCGCCAGGCCCAGGCCGCTGCCGCCGCTCTTGCGCGAACGCGACGGATCGCCGCGGCGGAACGCATCGAACACCCGCGCGGCGATCTCCGGCGCGATGCCGGGGCCGGTGTCTTCCACGAACAGCACGCATTGGCCGGCGTCCGCCTGCACGCCCACCCGCAGCGGGCCCGGCTCGGCATAGTGCTGCGCGTTTTCGAGCAAGGCCATCAGCGCCTGGCGGATGCGCACCGCATCGCACAGCACCGGCGTGCGCAGCGCCAGCACGGGTTCCAGCACCAGCCCGCGCGCGTCCAGGCTGGCGCCGAAGGCATGCAGCACGGCCTCCACTTCCCGCGCCAGGTCGGCCGGCGCCGACTGCAACTCCAGGTGCCCGCTGTCGGTGAGGCTGAGCACGCGCAGGTCCTCGATCAGCCGGTTCAGGCCTTCCACCTGCCGCAGCAGGCTCTCGAACGCCGCCACGTCCGGCGCGAACACGCCCTCGGCCAGGCCCTGCAGTCGCCCGCGCAGGATCGTCACCGGCGTGCGCAGTTCGTGGGCGACGGCGGCATTCCAGAATGCGCGCTCGCGGGTCATCGCCTGCAGGCGGTCGGCCATGGCGTTGAAGTCGCGCACCAGCTGCGCGGTCTCGCCCAGCGCATGCGCATCCATGCTCGCGCGTGCGTGCAAGTTGCCCTGGGCGACTTCGCGCAGGCTGTGCGCCACCGAGTTCAACGGGGTGAGGATGCGCCGCGACAGCCGCACCGCCACCGCCACCGCGATCGCCACGGCCAGTGCGGCGGTGGCGCCGATCCACATCATCTCCACCCGCGACGGCACCCAGGTGTCGGAGATGCTGTTGGGCTGGTAGGCCGCCGCCAGCGCGTAGAACACGTAGGAGCCGACCACCGACAGCAGGATGATCCACAGCGCCAGCGCGCCCAGCGACAGGATGACCTGGCGGCGCAGCCCGGGGGCGCGGCTCATGCGCCGGATCCGAACCGGTAGCCGACGCCGCGCACGCTGGCCGGCGTGCCCTGCACGCCCAGCGCCTCCAGCTTCTTGCGCAGCTTGCTGATGTGGCTGTCGATGGTGCGCTCCTGGGTGTCGCCTTCCGGCAGGCAGGCGTCGAGCAGTTCGGCGCGGCTGAACACCCGCTTCGGCGCGCGCATCAGCCGCACCAGCAGCTTGAACTCGGTGAGCGTGAGGTCCAGCGTGTGCCGCTGCTCGCCCACGCGCACGCTGGCCTCGTGCTGGTCGAGATCGACATGGAAGGCGCCCACGCGCAGGCTGCGCGCCTCCTCGGCGCCGTTGCCGCGGATGCGCCGCAGCACCGCCTGCACCCGCGCCACCACCTCGGCCGGGTTGAACGGCTTGACCACGTAGTCGTCGGCGCCCAGGCGCAGGCCCATCAGCTTGTCGATGTCCTGGTCCAGCGCGGTGAGCATGATCACCGGAGTCTCGCCGCGGTGGCGCAGTTCGGCCAGCACCTTCCAGCCATCCGCCGCCGGCAGCTGCACGTCCAGCAGGATCAGATCCGGATCCAGCGCCAGGTGCAGGTCCAGCGCGGCGCGGCCATCGGCGGCGTGGGCGCTGCGCAGCCCGCTGCGCGCCAGGTAGGCGCTGAGGATCTCGGCGATCTCGCTCTCGTCTTCGGCGATCAGGACCAGCGGCGCGGACGCGGGCACGGCGGCGCCCGGAGAGGAAACGGACATGGAGGCAGCGAAGGCGCATCGGCCCGGACGGGCGGATCTCCATCATATCTCCACATCGCATCGAACGCCGCGCAACCCGCGGCCGCGACCATGCGCGGCTTTGGCGTCCGCCGCATCCGCGGCGGCAGCGACGAGGCACGAGGCATGGGCATGCGGCAACAGGTACGGACTCTGGGACTCGGCGGCGCGCTGGCGTTGGCCCTGGTGGGCTGCGGCGGCGGCGCGCAGCCGCAAGCGGTGGCCGCGCCGGTACAGGTCACCGCGGTGACCCTGCACCCTGCGCCGATGACGGTGAGCGTGGACCTGCCCGGCCGCGTGGCCGCGCTGCGCAGCGCACAGATCCGCCCACAGGTCGGCGGCATCGTGCAGCGTCGCTTCTTCGAGCAGGGCGCCGATGTGCGGCGCGGCGATGCGCTGTTCCAGATCAACCCGGCACCGTTCAAGGCCGACATGGACACCGCCGCAGCCGCACTGCACCGTGCCGAGGCCGCGCAGGTGCTTGCCGACGTGCAGCATGCCCGGCTACAGCGGCTGGTCGAATCCGGCATGGTCAGCCGGCAGATGTACGACGACGCCGCCTCGCAGCGCAGCCAGGCCGCCGCGGCGGTCGCCGAGGCCAAGGCGACGCTGTCGCGGCGGCGCCTGGACCTGGCCTTCGCCACCGTCGACGCACCGATCGACGGCCGCATCGACCAGGCACTGCTCACCGAGGGTGCGCTGGTCTCGCCCAGCGACAGCGCGCCGATGGCGGTGATCCAGCAGATCGACCAGGTCTACGTCGACGTGCGCCAGTCCGCCAGCGACCTGGACCCGCTGGATCCGGCCGCGCGCGCGCAGGCCACCGGCGGCGACGGCCTGCCGGCGCAGATCCTCGACCGCAGCGGCACGCCCTCGGGACTGAGCGGGCGCGTGCTGTTCTCCGGCATCACCGTCGATGCCGGCACCGGCGATGTGCTGCTGCGCATCCTCGTCGACAACCCGCAACGGCGCCTGTTGCCAGGCATGTACGTGCGGGCGCGGGTGCCGCGCGCCCACTACGCGCAGGCGCTGCGCGTGCCGCAGCAGGCGATCACCCATGTCGGCAAGCGCGCGCAGGTGTGGGTGCTGGACGCCAATGCGCAGGCGCATAGCGCGACGGTGCAGCTGGGCGAACTGGTGCAGGGGCACTACCGTGTCGTCGCCGGCCTGCAGCCCGGGCAGCAGGTGGTGGTCGAAGGCATCGACCGGCTCAGCACCGGCGCCCGGGTGAAGGCGCGTGCGTGGCAGCCGCCGGTGATCGCCACCGCCGCCGCGGACTGAACCGGGAACGCCGCCATGCCACAGTTCTTCATCGAACGCCCGGTCTTCGCCTGGGTGATCGCCCTGTTCATCGTGCTGTTCGGCACCCTGGCCATCGGCCAGTTGCCGGTGGCGCGCTATCCCTCGGTGGCGCCGCCTTCGGTGTCGCTGATCGCGTCCTATCCCGGCGCCACGCCGCAGACCCTCAACGACTCGGTGGTGAGCCTGGTCGAACGCGAGCTGTCGGGGGTCAAGAACCTGCTGTACTTCGAGTCCACGGTGGACACCTCGGGCAGCGCGCAGATCACCGCCACCTTCAAGCCCGGCACCAATGCGGAGCTGGCGCAGGTGGACGTGCAGAACCGCATCAAGGCGGTGGAGCCGCGCCTGCCGCAGGCGGTGCGGCAGAACGGCCTGCAGGTGGAATCGGCCGCGTCCGGCTTCCTGATGCTGGTCGGCCTGACCTCGCCGGACGGCCGCTACGACGAGGTGGCGCTCAACGACTACCTGGCCCGCAACATCGTGCAGGAACTGCGGCGCATCGACGGCGTCGGCCGCGTGCAGCTGTTCGGCGCCGAGCAGGCCATGCGCGTGTGGGTGGACCCGGACAAGCTCGTCGCCTACGGCATGACCATGACCGAACTGGCACAGGCGATCGAACAGCAGAACGCGCAGATCGCGCCCGGCCGCCTTGGCGACGAGCCGACCGTGCGCGGACAACGCCTGACCGTGCCGCTGACCGTGGCCGGGCAACTGATCACGCCCGCGCAGTTCGCCGCCATCGTGCTGCGTGCCGACAGCGGCGGCGCGCGGGTGACCCTGGGCGACGTGGCGCGGGTGGAGCTGGGCGCACAGTCCTATGGCTTCTCCAACCGCGAGGACGGCGCTCCCGCCACCAGCGCGGCGATCCAGCTCTCGCCCGGCGCCAATGCGGTGCGCACCGCGCAGGCGGTGAAGGCACGGCTGGCGGAACTGGCCGCGAGCATGCCGACCGGCATGCGCTATTCGATCCCGTTCGACACCGCGCCGTTCGTGAAGCTCTCGATCAAGCAGGTGGTCAAGACCCTGCTCGAAGCGATGGTGCTGGTGTTCCTGGTGATGTACCTGTTCCTGCAGAACGTGCGCTACACGCTGATCCCGGCCATCGTCGCGCCGATCGCACTGCTGGGCACCTTCGCGGTGATGCTGCTGGCCGGTTTCTCGATCAACGTGCTGACGATGTTCGGCATGGTGCTGGCGATCGGCATCATCGTCGACGACGCCATCGTGGTGGTGGAGAACGTCGAGCGGATCATGGCCAGCGAAGGCCTGCCGCCGCGGGAAGCCACGACCAAGGCGATGCGCGAGATCACCGGCGCGGTGGTCGGCATCACCCTGGTGCTGACCGCGGTGTTCATCCCCATGGCCTTCGCCAGCGGTTCGGTGGGCGTGATCTACCAGCAGTTCACCCTGGCGATGGCGGTGTCGATCCTGTTCTCGGCGTTCCTGGCGCTGACCCTGACCCCGGCGTTGTGCGCCACCCTGCTGCGCCCGATCGCGCCCGGCCATCATGCCAAGCGCGGATTCTTCGGCGCGTTCAACCGCGGCTTCGAGCGCCTGACCGGCAGCTATGCCGCACGCGTAGCGCGGCTGCTGCGGCGCAGCGCGCGGGTGCTGGCGGTGTTCGCGGTCCTGTGCGTGGCGTTGGTCTTCGCCATGCGCGTGCTGCCCTCGGCGTTCCTGCCGGAAGAGGACCAGGGCTACTTCATGACCTCGATCCAGTTGCCCACCGATGCCACCAGCGAGCGCACGCTGGCGGTGGTCAAGGCGTTCGAGCGGCACGTCGCCACGCGCCCGGCGCTGGCCTCCAACCTGGTGATCCTGGGTTTCAGCTTCTCCGGCTCGGGCACCAACGCAGCCATGGCCTTCACCATGCTCAAGGACTGGGACCAGCGCGACGGCGCCACCTCCAGCGACGAAGCCGACCGCGTGCAGCAGGCCATGGCCGACCTGCCCGAGGGCACGGTGATGAGCCTGCTGCCGCCGGCCATCGACGAGCTCGGCACCTCTTCCGGCTTCACCCTGTACCTGCAGGACCGCGGCAACCGCGGCGAGGCCGCGCTGATGGCGGCGCAGGCGAAGCTGCTGCAACTGGCCGCGGACAGCAAGGTGGTCAGCGGCGTGTATCAGGACGGCCTGCCGCCGGGCAAGAGCATCCGCCTGGAGATCGACCGCCAGCATGCCGAAGCCATGGGCCTGCCGTTCTCCGCGATCAGCAACACCCTGTCGGCGGCGATGGGCTCGCTGTACGTCAACGACTTCCCCAACGCCGGGCGCATGCAGCAGGTGATCCTGCAGGCAGACGCCGCGTCGCGCATGCAACTGGACGACGTGCTGGGCCTGCGCATGCGCAGCACCGAGGGCGGCATGGTGCCGCTACGCGAAGTGGTGACCGCCACCTGGACCGACGCGCCGCAGCAGCTGGCGCGCTTCCAGGGCTTCCCGGCCGTGCGCATCACCGGCGGCGCCGCGCCAGGCGTGTCCAGCGGCGCGGCCATGGCCGAGATGGAACGGCTGGCCGCGCAACTGCCGCCGGGTTTCGCCGTGGCCTGGACCGGGCAATCGCTGCAGGAACGGCAGTCGGCCGCGCAGGCGCCGCTGCTGATGCTGCTGTCGGCGCTGGTGGTGTTCCTGGTGCTGGCGGCGCTGTACGAGAGCTGGACGATCCCGCTGTCGGTGATGCTGGTGGTGCCGCTGGGCCTGCTCGGTGCGGTGGCCGCGGTGATGCTGCGCGGCCTGCCCAACGACGTGTTCTTCAAGGTCGGCCTGATCACCATCATCGGCCTGTCGGCGAAGAACGCCATCCTCATCGTCGAGTTCGCCCGGCAACTGCACCGCGACGGCCAGGGCCTGCTCGAGGCGGCGACCAACGCCGCGCGCCTGCGCCTGCGCCCGATCCTGATGACCTCGCTGGCCTTCGCCCTGGGCGTGGTGCCGCTGATGCTGGCCAGCGGCGCCAGCGCCGAGACCCAGCACGCCATCGGCACCGGCGTGTTCGGCGGCATGGTCAGCGGCACCGTGCTGGCGATCTTCTTCGTGCCGGCATTCTTCGTCTGCGTGGTGGGGCTGCAGGAGCGGGTGGCGCGCTGGCGTGCGCGACGCGGCGGTGGTGCGTCTGCCGAGAACTAGATCGGCGCTGGCGCTGCCATTGTGGCTGGAGGACATCGCGGCAGGGCTGGACCACCTCGCCGCGCATCTGCGCGAATGGGGCGTGCGCAGTCTTGCCCTGCCGCCGCTGGGCTGCGGCAACGGCGGCCTGGCCTGGGAGGAGGTCGGCCCGTTGATCTACCGCACGCTGGCGCACCTGCCGGTCGACATCGAGGTCTATGCGCCGTACGGCACGCCGCTGGCGCAACTCGAAACCGCCTTCCTGTCGCGGCCGGCCAACACCTCGACCGAGGGCGTTGGCAAACGTACGGCACCCCAGCCGGGCTGGATCGCGATCATGGAAGTGCTGCGGCGGTTGCAGGCCCGGCCGGAAGCGCGGCCGATCGGGCGCACCCTGTTCCAGACGCTCTGCTGGGCCATGACCGAACTGGGCGTGCCGACCGGGCTGACCTTCGGCACTGCCGGCCGCGGCCCGCGCCAGGGCGACGTCCGGCCGATCCTGACCGACCTGGCCAACCGCAACTGGCTGCAGGAGCAGCCGCAGGGGCGGACCATGGCACTGCGGGCCTCGCCGCAGTACGACAAGGAGCATGCGCGATTCGCCGCGGCGTATGCGCCCTACGACACCGAGATCGCGAAAGCCGTGGACCTGTTCGCACAGATCAGGACCATCGACCAGGCCGAGGACATCATGACGGTGTTCCAGGCCGCGCGCCGGCTGCAGGTGGCGCATCCCGGGCAGGCGGTCCCCGCGCATCAACTGCATGCGCATCTACTCGCTTCCAGGACCACGGCCGATTCCGAACAGACGCAGCAAGCGCTCGTCGAAGCGGTCCGCATGCTGGTGGCGCTGGACTGGATACGCCTGAACTGAAAGTGTGCCAAGTGTGTGGAATCAACGCGCTGCCGAGTCGAAGTCGGGCAGATCGCTTTTTCGTTCCACATGGTCTCTGCGTTCCGGCCGCGCAGAGTCCCGAGTGTGCCGCCGCACTTCGGCAGCGGCCGGAGACAGCGATGGGTCCAGCGTCACGCAGAACCACTCCACCCGCTCGCCAGTGCTCGGCACAACCTGCAACCGGTCAGAAGCGCACACGCCAGACGCTGTTGCCGACATCGTCGGCGATCAGCAGCGCGCCGTCCTTGTCCTGCGCCAGGCCGACCGGGGCGCCGTATAGCTGCGACTCGTCCTGCGAGTGGAAGCCGCTGACCACGGTCTGCGGTGGGCCGACCGGCCGGCCCTGCTGGAACGGCACGTACACCACCTGGTAGCCGCTGAGCGGCGAGCGGTTCCAGCTGCCGTGCTCGGCCACGAACGCACCCTCGCGGTACTTGGCGGGCAGCGCATCGCCGCGGGAGAACCACAGGCCCAGCGCGGCCACATGCGAGCCCAACGCGTAGTCCGGCTTGATCGCCTTGGCCACCAAGTCCGGGCGCTGATCCTTGACCCGCACATCCACGTTCTGCCCGTAGTAGCTGTACGGCCAGCCATAGAAGCCGCCGTCCTGCACCGAGGTCAGGTAATCGGGCACCAGGTCGGCGCCGATCTCGTCGCGCTCGTTGGCGATCGCCCACAGCTTGCCGGTGCGCGGCTCCCACTGCAGACCGGTCGGATTGCGGATGCCCGAGGCGAAGATGCGGCTGCTGGCCGAGGCCACGTCCACTTCCAGGACGGCCGCGCGGCGGTATTCCACGTCCAGCCCGTTCTCGCCGATGTTGCTGTTGGAGCCGACGCCGACGTACAGCTTGCGTCCGTCGGGACTGGCCAGCAGTGCCTTGGTCCAATGGTGCTGGATGGTGCCGGGGAGATCGGCGAACAGCGTGCCGGGCGCGGTGATCTCGGTCTGGCCGGGGACGTAGGGGAACTTCATGATGTTGTCGGTGTTGGCGACGTACAGCGCATCGCCGATCAGTTGCACCCCGAACGGCGAATGCAGCCCGTTCAGGAACGCATGCTGTTCCCACTTGCCGTCCGCGGCCCTGCGCAGCAGGGTGATGCGGTTGCCGCCCTTGGCGCTCTTGCCGGAGCGGCTCTGGACCAGCCCCGCGATCAGTTGTTTTGGCGTGGTGACCGGCTCCAGCCCCGGCGAATTGGCCTCCACCACCAGCACGTCGTCGTTGGGCAGCACGTACAGCTGGCGCGGATGTTTCAGGCCGCCGGCGATCTTCTCGATCTTCAAGCCAGCCGCCACGGTGGGCGCCTGCCCCTCCTTCCAGCCCACCCCCTCGGGAACCTGCATCGGCGGCAGCAGGAAGTTGCGCGGCTGTGGCAGCGGCGGCGCGTTGCCCGCCTGCTGGGTGGGCTCGAGCGAGGCCTTGCCGCCGCAGGCGGCCAGGGCCATGGCGCAACTCAGCGCAAAAACGGACAGGCACAGGCGCTTAGCCATGGACGTAACCCTCGCGTGGCGTGGTGCGGATGGCGATGAGCACATGTCCGATCGCCAACAGCGCGACCGTGGCGATCGAGAGCCAGAGCCCTGCCGGGACCACCGCATACGCGTCGCGGCTGTGCACGAAGGAATTGAAGATGGCGGCGACGATGGCGAGCAGGTTCAGCCAGAAGTCGAGCCGTTCCACCGACAGCACCGAGCGCCGCGCGGTGATCCAGACCTGCACCAGGTTGATCAGGCGCGGCACGATGGCGATGACCAGCCCGATCGCGATCAGCCAGGCCGCCGCCTTGGTCCACAGGATCACGCCGCTGCGGGCATAGACGATATCGAAGATCAGCGCGGCGACGAAGCAGCCGAACGGAATGGGATTGAGCAGGCCGTAGAAGGCGTTGGCCACCACGGAACGGCGCGGTGCAGTCTGCAGATGCATGAGACGGCTCTCGACGAAAGGAAGAAGGGGGCGAATCGCTCGCTCAGCACGAACCCGCTGGACGTGCCACTGTGAGGGTGCGACCCACTATCTGCCCGCCTCTGTCTAGAGGGCGTCGCGATGGCACTGCGCGCACCGAGTGCCATCGCGCATCGTCGCGGCGGCCGCCGCCGCGTTCGCCGCGCTAGGTACGCTTGCGCGCGATCGGCGCGCCGCTGCTCTCGCGCACCGACAGGCTCACCGGCACGATCGTCCTGCGCGGCGGTACGGCCGCATCCAGCCGCTCCAGCACCAGTTGCGCCGCCTGGCGGCCGCGGGCGCGCGGCTGCGCGGCGAGCGTGGTCAGCGCGGGCGTGCTCACCGCAGCCTCCGGGATGTCGTCGAAGCCGGTGATCGCGAAGTCCTGGCCCGGGCGGATGCCGCGCGCGAGCAGGCCCAGCATCAGGCCCAGCGCGACCGTGTCGTTGTAGCAGACCGCTGCCGTGGGCGGCGCGTCGTGGGCGAACAGTTCGCCGTGGCGCGCCGCCGCTTCCAGGCGATTGGGCGCGGACTCGATCAGCCACGCCGGGTCGACCGGCAGCCTGGCTTGCCGCATCGCCTGCGCGTGGCCGGCGCGACGCTGCCGGCAGGAACTGGAATCGGCATGGCCGCCGTAGAAGGCGATACGGCGGTGGCCGAGCGCGATCAGATGCTCGGTGGCCAGTTGCGCGCCGCGCTGGTTGTCCAGGCCGAGGAAACCCCAGTCGTCGGCGCCGGCAAGTTCGCGGTTGAACAGCAGCACGTTCGCGCGTGCGTCCAGCACCGTGTGCAGTTCGGCGGCGTCGCTGCCCTCGGCCGGCGACAGGATCACGCCGGCTGGCGTGTGTTCCATCAGCGAGGCCAGTACGGCCTGCTGCCGCGCGGGCGATTCGCCGGTGCTGCCGAGCAGGGTCACGTAGCCCTGCTCGCCCAACGCCTCGTCCACACCGGCGGCGAACTCGGCGAAGAACGGATTGGCCAGGTCGTTGATGACCAGGGCCACGCAGGTCGAGGTGCGCCGGCGCAGATTGGCGGCGCCGCGGTTGTAGACGTAGCGCTGCCGCTTCAGTTCCGCTTCCACGCGCGCACGCGTGTCGGCATGCACCAACGGGCTGCCACGCAACACCAGCGAGACCGTGGCGCGGGAGACGCCGACCGCATCGGCGATGTCGGTGACGGTCACCACACGCTGGCGGTCGCGCGCGGCGGCGGCCGGTGCGGTCTTTGTGGCCTTTTTCGCCTTGTCCGCCTGCTCCGCCGCAACCGGCGCCGCCTTGCGCGCGGCGGCCTTGGCAACCTTGGAGCCTGCGGATCCGGTTCCGGGTGGACGCTTCTGGCTCATCGGATCGCTTCCCTTCGGACGAGACGCGCAGCGTAAACCATCGGCTGCGCGCGCCTGCCGCGCGACGGCACGGACTCAGCGCCAGCCCAGGCTGGCGGCGGACGGCGGCGCCGCGCACGGCGACACCGGCAGGTCCTGCGGCTGCGTGCCCCAGCCCTGCGGCTGCGGCGCATCGCGCAGGTCGAAACGCAGGCGGCCGCCCTGGCGCAACTGCGCCCAGTCCAGCCACACCGGCGCGTGCGCGCGGCCGTCCAGCGACACGCCACCGACGTAGCGCAGCTTGCCGTCGCCGGCCTGCGGCGCATCGATGCGCAGCGTACGGCCCGGCCCCACGTCCAGTTCGATGCGCGAAAAGCGCGGCGCGTGCAGCAGGAACTGCCCGGTCCCGGGCACCGCCGGGTACAGGCCCATCACGCTGAAGAGGTACCACGCCGACATCGTGCCCAGGTCGTCGTTGCCGGTCACGCCGTTGGGCGCATTGGTGAACAGCGTCTGCGCCGCATGCAGCACGGTGCTGGTCTTCCACGGCTGGCCGATCAGCGTGTACATCCACGGCGCATGCAGGTCCGGTTCGTTATTGGGGTTGTAGCGGAACTGGCTGTAGTAGCTGTACGGCCCCATCACCCATTCCTTGCGCGCGGCGCCGGCCGGGTCGGCCAGCAGCGCGTCGTAGGCGAAGAAGGTATCCAGTCGCCGCGCGGTCTGCTCCGGCCCGTGCATCGCCTCCACCAGTCCCGGCACGTCCTGCTGCGCCAGCCACTGGTATTGCCAGGCCGTGCCTTCGTGGAAGCCGTGCTGCGAACGCGGATCGTAATGCCCGTCCGCCGGCGTGTACCACGCCCCATCCTCGGTGCGCGGCCGCGGGAAACCGGTGAAGCCGGTCTGCGTATCGCGCACCGAGGGATCCCAGATCGAACGCCAGTTGCGCCCACGCCGATTCAGCACCGCCGCATCCTCGGCATGCCCCAGCGCACCGGCCATGGTCGACAGCGCGCAATCGGCCAGCGCGTACTCCAGCGTCGCCGAGCCGCCGTGGTGCGGGTCGACATCCATGCCCTTGGACGGGAACGCGCGGTCGTACTGCACGAAACCCTGCGCCAGGTAGTTGGCATTGCCGGAACGCCCGGCGTGGCGCGAATTCAACGGCGGCATCTCGAACGCATTGCGGCGCAGCGCAGCATAGGCTTCGGCCTCGCGCCCCTGCAGCGCGCCGAAGCGCCACAGGTCGACCAGGAACGGCGTGACCGGATCGCCGGTCATCACGTTGGTCTCGAAGTTGGCATAGCCCCAGCGCGGCAGCCAGCCGCCTTGCGCGTTGATCGCCAGGATCGAGCGGCCGATGTCGGCGGCGCGCTGCGGCCGCAACAGCGCCAGCAACTGGTTCTGCGCACGATAGGTGTCCCACAGCGAGAAGAACTCGTGGTAGGTCCAGCCGTCGGCGTGGTGGATGCCGTCGTCGTAGCCGCGGTAACGGCCATCGGCGTCGCTGCCGGTCAGCGGCTGCAGCAGCGCGTGGTACAGCGCGGTGTAGAACACCACGCGGACGTCGCCGCTGGCGCCCTGCACGCGCACGCTGGTCAGTTCCTTGTCCCAGGCCTGCTGCGCGCGGGCGCGCATCGCATCGAAGCCGAGCAGGCGGCCATTGGCCATGCCCTCACTGCGCAGGTTGTTGCGCGCGCCCTCGGCGTCCACGTGCGAGATCGCCGAGATGGCGGTCACCGCGCGGCCCTTGCTCAGGTCGAAGGTGAGCCACGCGCCGCTGGGCTTGCCCTCGCCCTCCATGCCATGGCGCGAGCCCGGCACGCCGCCGGCCTCGCCCCAGGTGCCGAAGGCCTTGAATGGGCGATCAAACTCCAGGCGGAACCAGGTGGTGTACTGGTGGCCGCCGCAGAAGCTCTGGGTCACCAGCTTGCCTTCCACGACGCGGTCGCCGACCACGGTCAGGGTGCTGCCGGTGACCGTGTGGCGGGCGTTGGCCTGGCCGATGTTGACCAGCACGTGGCCGTCGCCCGAGGTGGAAAAGGTGTAGCGCTCGGCCGCAGCGCGGGTCAGTGCGGTCGCTTCGGCGTCGATGCCGCCGTAATCGGTCAGCCGCACCTTGTAGTAGCCGGCCTGGCCGCGCTCGCCGTCGTGCTGGTAGTGCGCGCCATAGCGGGTGTGGTCGAACGCCTTCGGGTCGCCCGTATCGAACGCGCCGCCTGGGCCGATACGCCCGGTGACCGGCAGCACCGAGACCTGCCCGCCCTGCTCCCAGCAGCCGGCGCCGGACAGGAAGGAATGGCCGAAGCCGCGGATCTGCGGATCGTCGTAGCGCCAGCCGGCGTAGTGCGCGCCGATCGGGCTGACCTGGATCATGCCGAACGGAGCCGACGCACCGGGGAAGGTGTTGCCGTCGTCCTTGCTGCCGATGAAGGTGTTGACCTCGGCACTGAGCCGCGGCGCGGCGGCCAGTGCCGGCGTCACCAGCAGCAAGGACAAGGCGAACGTGCGCAGCAGGGAGGGCAGCGGGGAAGACGTCATGCGATGGATCCTGTAGTGGACGACCGCGGCAAGCGCGACGGCGCGGTCGTGGACGGCGAAAACGGCGGCCCGGCCGTCGCCGGACCGTCGCGCCCATGCCGACCGCCGCGCGGCGGACATGGGCACGACAGGCGGCAGCCTAGAACTTGTAGGTCAGCCCCAGGTACGCCAGCCGCCCGGCGTAGCCGCCGGTGTAGAAGCGCGCCCGGGTGTCGTCGCCCAGATGCTGGCGCGACTCCTGCTTGGTCAGGTTGAGCACCGAGGCGGTGAGGCTGAGCGCCGGGGTGATGTTGTACGCCGCATTCAGATCGATCTGGTAGTACGGTTCCTCGTAGACGTTCAAGCCGTTGACCAGGCCCTGCACCAGTTCGCCGCGACGGTTGTACGAGGCGCGCAGCAGCAGGCGGTCGGTCTCGTAGAACACGGTGAGGTTGGTCTGGTTCTTGGCGCTGCCCGGCATCGAGGTCTTGCCGACCTCGGTGCCGTCCTCCAGCCGCACCGCGGCCTTGCTGGCATCGTTGTAGGTGTAGTTGAACTGCACGCCGAGGCCGGAGGGCAGCGTGTGCTGCGCGTACAGCTCCACGCCCTGCGACACCGCGTCCTGGCCGCCGGCCTTGGTGCTGTAGTTCTGCACCGTGACCGTCTGGCCGTTGATCAGCATGTTGACGTCGCTGATCACATCGACCGAGAAGTTCTCCACGTTCTTGCGGAACAGCCCCACGCCCGCCACCGAGCCCGGCTGGAAGTACCACTCCAGCCCCAGGTCGAACTGGTTGGCCTTGTAAGGCTCCAGCTTCTTGTTGCTGCCCGAGCCGTACCAGCCCTGCTCGCTGGCACCGCCGGTCAGGCGCCGGTCGGCCACGTATTCCGGGCTGTAGTACTCCAGGCTGCCGGGCGCGGCGATGGCATTGTAGCTCGGCCGCGCGATCACCTTCGACGCCGCCGCGCGCAGCAGCAGGTTCTCGGTCAGGTCGTAGGCCAGGTTGAAGCTCGGCAGCACGTCGGTGTACTTGCGGTCCAGCGCACTGACCACGAACGACTCGGTGCGTTGCTGGGTGTCCGACAGTCGCCAGTAGCCTTCGGTACCGCAGTAGGTATCGGCCGGCGCGCCGGCGGGCATGGCCGCGCCCTGCTGGCAGGCCAGCGGATTGCCGTCGGCACCATCGAAGAAATAATCGTTGTAGGCGGTCACCTTGTCGGTGGAATCGGCATGCTGCCCGGTGCGCGCCACCCGCACACCGACATTGCCGCGCAGGCGCTCGGTGTGGAAGTTGAGCTGCAGGTAGGTCGAATAGATCTTCTCGTCGACGTTGTAGACGAAGTTGTCTTCGTTACGGGTCTGCATCGCGCCGTAGGTCTGGTTCAAGTAGCCGATGTAGCCGGGGAAGTTGATCGCCGGGAACGCGCTGGACTTCACCCCGCCGGCCAGGTTGTCCAGCGGGAACAGCAGGTCCGGCGAGAACTGCGTGGCCAGCGCGTTGCAGCGCCCGTTCCAGTAGCGGTTGTTGTAGTCGCTCGGGTCGGTGCCCGGGCACACCCAGTAGTTGTTGCCGGTGTTGCGGTGGATACCGCCGTCGCGGCGCTTGAGGCCGAACTGCAGCGAGTCGAAGAACTCGCCGTCCATGTGCCAGGTGGTATCGATCTGCGCGTACTGCTGCTGGTTGGTGTTGCGGGTCCAGGACGAGCCGGTCGAGCCCAGGTCGACCTGCAGGATGCCGTCGCGCAGGTTCTGCATCAGCTCCGGCGAGAAGGTCATGGTCGGCGTGCCAGTGAGGTCCCAGGCGCTGGCGAAGTTGCCGTTGCTCCAGCTGCCGTCGGCGTTCTGCCGGCGCGGCTTGATCGGCAGCGAGAACTGCAGTTCCGGCCCGCCCTTGGCCCAGGTGCGGCCGGCCTTGAACGACACGTCCACCTTCTCGCCGCGCCACTCGCCGCCCAGGTCCACCGTCTGCGACAGCGACTTCTCGATGTTGTAGCTGCCGGTGATCTGCGGCGTGGGCACCGTGCAGTCGTCGGAGCCCCAGCCGCCCGGCGGCAGGCCGGCGGCGGCGGCCTGCGCCTCGCTGCAGTAGTAGGCCTTGCCCGGATGCAGGCTGTAGTTGGCGCCGGTGACGATGGTGCCGCTGGGATCGAACTGCAGCCCGTCGAGCAGGCGGCCGCCGCGCCAGTTGCCGTCGCCGTAGTAGCGGGCGATGTTCCACTCGGGGATCTTGACCGTGTTGGTCTGCGAGTTCTGCGACAGATCGAAGCGGAAGTAGTTCGCGGTCAGGGTCAGGTCGTCGGTCGGCTTGAACTGGAAGGTCAGCTGGCCGCCCTTGCGCTCGCGTTCCTCCTGCTTGACGTCCAGGCTGACCGCCGTGGGCATCATGAAGCGGGTGTAGTACTTGCCGTTCTGGTCCCAGAAGCCGGTGCCGCCCCACCAGTTGGCATTGAAGTCCGACGGATTGCCGTTGACGTCGACCGCCGGGCCGCCTTCGTCGCGGCCGTACCACTGCCAGCTTTCGGTGCTGGCGTTGAGCGTGCGCGCGGTGCGCTTCTGCTGCGTGTAGCCGACGAACACGCCGAAGCGGTTGTCCTGGTCGTGCCACGAGTACGAGCCGGAGAACTGGCCATCGGTCTTCTTGCTACTGTCCGACCACACGCCCTCGGCGGAGAGGAAGCCGGAATTGGGCTCCAGCTCCAGCGGGCGCCGCGTCTGCAGGATCACGGTGCCGCCGATACCGCCTTCGTCGATGTGCGCTTCCGGCGTCTTGTACAGCTCGGCGCTGCCGAGCAGGTTCGATGGCAGCAGCGTGTAGTTGAACGAGCGCGTCGGGTCGCCGTTGGACTCGGCGGTGGCGATGTAGTTGCCGTTCAATTCGGTCAGCACCAGCTCCGAAGACAGGCCGCGCACGCTGACGTTCTTGCCCTCGCCGCCGTCGCGGGTGATGACCACGCCGGGCACGCGCTGCAGCGCATCGGCCACGTTCTTGTCGGGGAACTTGCCCACGTCCTCGGCGGTGATCACGTCGACCACGGCATTGGCGTTGCGCTTCTGCTCCAGGCTCTTCTCGATCGCGTAGCGGTAGCCGGTCACCGTCACCGCGTCCAGGTCGGTGGCTTTGACCTCGGCCTGCCCCGTGGGGGCCGGCGTGCCGTCGGCCTGCTGGGCGAAGGCGGTGGTGGAGGCGGCCGTCGCGAACAAGGCGATGGCGATGCCGGCGGACAGCGTGCTGCGGTTGCGTGCGGATGGCATGCAGTTCATTTCAATCATCCTCTCCCAAAGATTGATCGGCTGCGGCGGGGTTCTATCGATCCAAGGATCGGGCAAGAGCCCCGCGCGGTGTGACACGAAAACTCTCCGGCGCCCTTGCGGCAAGCCGGCTTCCCTACGTCTCCCTCCCCCTTCTGCGCAGATGCGATTGGATCGTTCTAATGCAGTGGAAAACTAAGTATCACAGCCCATGCAGCAGCGCATGCTGCCGCGCAACAGGCCTAATACGTCGTACGACGTCCGCCAGGCGCGGCAGGCAGGATGCGCTCACCGCGTTCGCACGCGGTCACGGTATGGCCTGCCGCGTCACCGGCTGCAGCAATTCGATCTCGGCCAGCGCCACGTCCTTGCCCGCATCCAGGCGCAGGCGGTAGGCGCTGTACGTGCCGGGCTTGGCAATGCGGAACGGCCGCAATTGCCGCGCCCAGGCGAATGTCTGCGCGCGTCGCTGGTCCAACGTGGTCCACGCGCCTTCTCCGTTGCGGCCTTCCAGCGTCCATGCCAGGCCGGACACCGCGGCATCGCCGCTGGTCAGCGTGTAGTGCGTGGCGCGCTGCGGCGCTGCGAAACGCAAGTCGACACTGGCACCGGCCGGCAGCGGCAGCGCCGTGGTCGCATCGTCGTCGATCAGGGCCGCGGCCTTGGGCTGTCCTTCCAGCGACACCGCCACAGCCTGCGACGCCACATCCTCCAGCCCACGCGGCGCGCTGCCCGGCGGCGTCAGCGACGGCGGCAATGCGTCCGCGCCGCTGCCCCAGCGCGACGGCGTCGCCCCCATCACGAACTCCAGCGTGGCGCCGTCGGCGATGTCCTGGTGGCGCAGCCAGGCGGTGTTCCACGGCTTGCCGTTGAGCGTGAGGGACTGCACGTACACGTTGCGCGCACTGTTGTTGCGCGCGATCACCACCAGCTTGCGGCCATTGCCGAGATCGACCTCGGCGCGCGGGAACGCCGGCGAGCCGATCACGTACTCCGGCGCGCCCATCCGCAGCGGATACAGCCCGAGCACGGCGAACAGGTACCACGCCGACATCTCGCCGTTGTCCTCGTCGCCCGGATAGCCCTGACCGATCTCGCTGCCCAGGTACAGCCGGCGCAGCACCTCGCGGGTGAGGCGCTGGGTCTTCCACGGCTGCCCCGCCGCCACGTACATCCACGGCAGATGGTGCGAGGGCTGGTTGCTGTGCGCGTACATGCCCATGCGCACGTCGCGCGCCTCGGTCATCTCGTGGATGACGCCGCGGTAGCTGCCGGCAAAGCGCTTGTCCGCGGTCTCCGGCGTGGCGAAGAGTTCGTCCAGGCGGACCGCCATGGCGTCCTCGCCGCCCAGCAACCCGGCCAGGCCGGCCGCGTCGTGCGGGGTGGTGAAGGCGAAGATCCAGGCATTGGCCTCGGTGTAGTCGCCGCCCCACACGCGCGGATCGAACTTCGACGCAGGCGTACTCCACTGGCCAGCCGGCGTACGCCCACGGAAGAAACGCGTGGCCGGGTCGAACAGATACACATAATCGGTGGCGCGGGCCCGGAAGTACTCGGCTTCCTCGCGGTAACGCTGTGCCTGCTGCGGCTCCTGTTCCTGCTCCGCCAGCGCCTGCGCCATCTGCGCCAGGCCGAAGTCGTTGAGTGCGCCCTCCAGCGTCCACGACAGCCCTTCGTGCACGTCGTTGGCGGCATAGCCGCGGTACATCGAGCGGGCCAGGCCCTTGCGGCCGACATTCGACACCGGCGGCACCACCGTGGCATTGCGCAGCGCCGCCGCATAGGCCTCGTGCGGATCGAACCCACGCACACCCTTCAGCCAGGCATCGGCGAACGCCACATCGGAACTGGTGCCGACCATCAGGTCCGCATAGCCGGGCGAGGACCAGCGCGCCACCCAGCCGCCGTCGCGGTACTGCTGCAGGAAGCCATCGATCATCGCCCCCGCCTGCTCCGGCGCGAACAGCGCATACGCCGGCCAACTGGTGCGGAAGGTGTCCCAGAAGCCGTTGTTGACGTAGACCTTGCCCGGCACGATCGGCACCGACGTACGCTCGGCATCGCCGCCGGTGTTGTCCTTGGACCAACTGTTCTGGTCGGCATGCCGCCAATCCGGATGCGCCGCATCGCCGAGGTTCTCGTGGGCGATGTTCGGATAAAGGAACAGCCGATACAGATTGGAGTACACCGTGACCCGCTGGTCGTGGCTGGCGCCTTGCACCTGTACCCGGCCCAGCACCGTGTCCCACGCATCCTGCGCACGCGACTGCACCAGCTCGAACCCGGCGTCGCCGATCTCCTGCTGCAGATTGCGCTGCGCCTGCTCCACCGAGATCAGCGAGGTGGCGATGCGCATCACCACCGTGCGGTCCGCGCCCGGCGCGAACTTCACATAGCCGGTCGGGCGCCCGGTGGCGATCTTGCCGCTGGCCGTCCACGGACGGTCGAAGCGCGCATACACGAACAGGCGCGTGGCGCCATTGGACAGGCCGCTGCGCGTGTCGGAATAGCCACGCAGGGTCTGCGTCGCCGCATCCAGAGTCAGCCCGCCGCGCGCGTCGACATTGTCGAACAACAGATTGGCATCGCCACCCTCGGGAAAGCGAAAGCGGAAGATCGCCGCCCGCTCGCTCGGCGCCAACTCGGCGCGGATGCCGTTGTCGAAGTCCACCCGGTACAGATGCGGGCGCGCCTCCTCGTGGTCGTGGCTGAAGGACAACGCGCGCTTGGCGCGGTCCGCCTCCGGCACCCCGCGCGTGGACGAGGGCATCACCTGGAAGGTCTGGCGATCGCCCATCCACGGGCTGGGCTCGTGACTGATCGACAGCGCCTGCAGCCGCGGGCGGTTGTCGTTGCCGTTCTGTTCGTTCCAGCGGTATAGCCAGCTCAGCGTCCCCGCATCGGTCGCCGGCACCCAGAAATTGAAGCCATGCGGCATGGCCGTGGCCGGGATGTTGTTGCCGCGCGAGAACGTGCCGTTGGACTGCGTGCCGCGCGTGGTCACCACCTCGTCGCTGGGTCGCCGCGCCGCCTGCGGCACTGGTTCGCGTCGCACCGCGACATCGTCGATCCAGCCCGACGCCACCTTGCCGGCGCCGGGCTGCACCTGCAGCTCGATCGCACGGATGCGCTTGCCGCGCAAGGCCGCCACCTCACCCAGCCGCACCTGCTTGAACGCCCACTGCTGCGGATACAGCGTCTTCGACGCCGCCTGCCCCGCCGCACCGACCAGCGCACCATGCTGATCCTCCACGCCCAACTCGGACAAGCGGCGCCCATCGTCGAACAACAGATCCACCGCCACGCCGGTCGACGCCACCGTCTCGCCGTCGACGATCTCCGGCAGTACCATCCACGACAGCGTCGTGTCCGGCTCCACCGGCAGATCGACTGCGAACAGTTGTGCGCGCCCGGCCGCATTGGCGCGATAGTGCAGCGCATGCAGCCCGGTGTAGCCCATGCCGGCCTTGGCCGCGTAGGGCTGCTCGGGGCCGTTGCCGATGGTGACCTGGAGAGCCGCTTTGTCGGACTGCTTGGCCGACGCGGGCGCAGGGTCGCCCCGCTCGAACGAAGACGCGAAGCCGGGATCGGCCGCGCAAGCCGCGCCGCTGCCCGCGCACCACAGCGCCGATGCCGCGACGGCCGCCAACCACCGGCGTGAAGACTCAGGCATGTGCGCGAAGCACGGGCGGATTGGCATGGCAGGCTCCCCAAACTCTCTCGGTCGGCTGTGCCGCGACGCATGGCGTCACGCACCTCCGGTGGCTACGGCCCGCAACGAAGGCACGCAACGTGGACCGGATCGACCCGATGAATCGCAGCTCAAGTCGGCATCCGACACCGCTTCACGACCGCAGCTGCATGCGGACACAAGAGCAGGCCTCAGCAAACGCGTAGCACGCGATCCCTACCCGCCGTCTTCCCCAGATGCGCTGCATCAACGGCTTTGGATCGATCCAACTGAGCTAGAAGTAACACGCCTTTTGATGAGTTGCATGCTGCTGCGCAACAGTTCGCCTCCGTATCGACACGCGATCCGGCATCGATCGCGTTGCGTTGAATACGAAGAAGGATGACGCTGTACCGTCCCGCGACGAGGAGCGATCGAAGGCGATAGAGCGCCCTGCCTGACTGACGATCAACGGCTACACTGGCAAGCGCTGGATCGCTCCACACACAGGGGTTTCAAATGAAAATGGCCACACTCGCACTTTTGACTGGACTGCTGGCCACGGCGAGCGCATTTGCCGACACAACACGCTGCTCGACGGACTCGTACGGCAACACCACGTGTCGCGGCGACGACGGAAGCGTGACGCGCACCAGCAAAGACTCCTACGGCAATACCACAACCCGTGACGACCAGGGCAACGTGATTCGCTGCTCCTCGGACTCGTACGGCAACAAGACCTGCCGCGGCGACGACGGAAGCGTGACGCGCAGCAGCACGGACTCCTACGGCAATACCACCACCCGTGACGACCGGGGCAACACGATTCGCTGCTCCACGGACTCCTACGGCAACAAAACCTGCCGCGGCGACGACGGAAGCGTGACGCGCAGCAGCACGGACTCCTACGGCAATACCACGACCCGTAGCGATTAGGGCAACGTGGTTCGCAGCGCGCCGGACTCCTTCGGCAACACGACGTATCGCGACGACAAGGGCAGCGTAACGCGCTGCAGCACCGTCAGCTTTGGCATTGCCACTTGCCGACAAACAGCCTGACGCTACATTCAAGCCGACGCCGCGCTGCCGCGCGGCTTGATCCAGCAACGTCCTTCCGCGCAATGACCAGTTGAAGATTCTTGCTGGCGCGGTGTGAGATTCCGTGCGCTGGCGCGAATCATGGTGTCGAGGGGCGCGAAGGCCGCGCCGGTGAACCAATGGATACCATCGCAACCGCCATGACCGCGAACGACGCCAGAGATGCCTTCAGCGCGCTGCTACAGCGCCATTCCGGCATCGTGTTCAAGGTCGCCGGCAGCTATGCGCGCGGTGCCGAGGACCGCGCCGATCTGGCCCAGGAAATCGCGGCACAGCTCTGGCACGCCTGGCCGACGTACGACCCAGCGCGCAGCGTCAGCACCTGGATGTACCGGATCGCGCTGAACGTGGCGATCAGCCACCTGCGCAACCGCGAACTGCGGCAGCGGCACGACGCGATGCCGCTGGACGAAACCCTGCACGACGTGGCCGACGGCAACGCCGCGGACCCGGAGAACGAACAGCGGCTTCGCCTGCTGCAGGACGTCATCGCGCGCCAGCCGCCGCTGGACCGCGCACTGTTGCTGCTCTACCTCGAAGACCGCCCGCAACGCGAGATCGCCCAGATCCTCGGCATCACCGAAAGCAACGTCTCCACCAAGATCGGACGCCTGAAACAGCGCATCCGCGACGAATTTCGCTAAACCACGCCATGGAGACCACGATGGAACTCGACGACTTCAAATCGGCCTGGCAAACGCTGGACCGCCGGCTGCAACTGGACAACACATTGAAGCTGCACAAACTGCGCGAGCGCAAACTGGACAGGACGCGCGGCAGCCTGCGCCCGCTCTACTGGGGCCAGGTGCTGCAGATCCTGTTCGGCATTGCGTTCGTCCTGCTCGCGTCGCTGCTGTGGGTGAGCAAGCCAGCACATGCTTCGTCCATCGTCGCCGGCGTGCTTGTGCAGGCATATGGCGTACTGACGATCGCCGCGGCCGGCGTGGTGCTGGGGCGACTCGGCAACATCGACTATGCGCAGCCGGTCATCGGCATACAGAAGCAATTGCTGCGCACACGCACACTGTACATCCGCAGCGGCATGGTCGCCGGTCTGCCGTGGTGGTTCCTGTGGATCGCGGTCTTGCAGACCTTGGCTGGCCTGGGCGACGTCGATCTGCTGGCCAAGGCCCCCGCGCTGGTGTGGAGCGGCTACGGCATCGGCATCGCCGGCCTGCTCGGCACTTGGTGCTTCCACCGCTGGGCACGCCGCCCGCAACGCGCCGAGTTCGGCCGGAAGATGGACGACTCCTTGAGCGGCGGCAGCCTGCGCAAGGCGCTGGCGCAACTGGACGAACTGCAGCGCTTCGAGCGCGACTGAGCGCGCTTTCTCATGGCCGTCACCATCAACAAATGTAGCTTGGTTCAACCGGCGGCTACACCTGCCGCCTGTGAGCAGCGCTACACGCAACCAGGGTTATGAGTGTCGTGACACCCCGCTTCAATCAGCCCTGCTCGAATCGCTTCTACAACTGACCCGCTTCGAACGATCTTTCCCAGCCCACGGCACTCACCAAGCGAACGCGCTCCACCTCGAACGTGAACTTCACGCGGGAAACGCGCTTGCCTTGGCTGTCGATGAACTCGACCTCGACGTCCACCTCACGCTCTGAGCAGGCATTGGGCGCCATGTCCATGTAGTCCCAACCAAGGAAACGGTACGAGTCGGCGTGCATGGTTCGCGCAAGCGCACGAGCGCCGTCGATGCCAGTGCCCAACGGACGACCCACGTCACCAGCACCGAGGTTAAAAGTGGCCATTGGGGCAACCAGGTCCGCGAGTCCGCTACCGGAATTTTCTGCCCGCCTGAGGACGTCAACCGCGCGAAGGCTCAGGAACCGGTGCAACTCACGCGAGCTGGTGAATTCGTGCAGATCGCAGCGGCTGGCCCCTGCGAACGCGGGGCCAGCGATCGAGAGCCAACTGAGGCATAAGATCAATCGAAGGATGTTCATCTGCGCAATATGGCCCACGGTTAGAAGCCTGAGGTCAGAGCACATCTCACACCACATGGATTTGGGTCCTTTCCACCCACCGCGAAGCCGATGCCTTCCAGCCAAAGCCCGTACAAGCGCAAGCTCGGCACCTGCCGCCCGACGCGCATACCATTGCGGTCCACATCGTAGTAGCGGTAGCCGATGGTGCATTGCGTGGGGCGGCGCGGGATCGAGCGCCTGGGCACTGGGTTCTTGTCAGCGTCGGGATGCAACGGTGGCGCCGACGCACCAGGCAGCGTCTCGGCGATGATGGCATCTAAGGGATCGGGGGACTCGAGCTTGAGCCAGCAGGGCTTTGCCTTGATGGCAAGGCGAGGAGATTTGGTCTTTGAACCAGCGTCTGCACTGCCGGACATGACGTCCTCCATTTGAGTGGGAGTCGCCAAGTGACTTCGGGAGACCAAACCCAGCCGCGGAATTTGCCGTAGCGAATAGATAATTGCTCGTCCCAAAGAAGCTGTCAACGCTTAAACAGAACATCTGTAGACATCTGCAGGAAATCGCGCCGGTGCGGATTAAGTTAACCTGGCCCCGATATCGGCCGAGTAAGTGTAGTCTTCCCCTGTTTTGGAGAACGAACGAGGAACCCTAATGAGCGAGGCCCAGGCGAACCGCTTCGATTACATCACCGCACAACCATACCGTATGCTCTTGGAAGCTGATTTCGCCGAGATGCAGGCGTGCTTGGAAGCCCGAGCATGGAAGGCAGCCATGGTCCTTGCCGGAAGCCTCATTGAAGCAGTCCTCGTCGAACACTTGGAATGGCTGTCACCTGTGACTGAAGCATTGCGAATCAGGAAACTTATGCTTCAACAAGTCATCTCCGAGTGCGAAGACCAGCATGTCATTACCGAGACTACCGCCAAGCTCTGCAGCGCAATCAAGGACTATAGGAACCTTATCCATCCAGGGAAGGTAATGCGTGATAGCGTCGCCGCGCCGGACCAGAGCAATGCTTTGATCGTCACAGCATTGGTAGGGAGGATAGTTTTAGAGGTCGCGGCATCGCGCAAAGCGAAAGCAGGACTGACAGCCGAGCAGCTCCTTCGGAAGATCCAACGGGACAGCGGCTCAATCGCAATTCTTCCGCATCTTCTTCGCGACATTGCGGATAAGGAGAAGCAGCGCTTGATGCTTGACGTGCTTCCGAAGGCATATGCGGAAAGCCTCATATACGATGACTTCGAATGGGATGCTGCACTTCCTGAGAGAATTTCTGCCGCCTATCGGCTCGCTATCAAGGAAAATCCGGAGCTCGCGGGCGTGACGACGCTTCAGTTCTATACCCTAATTCGGAACGGCGAAGCTACAGAGATCGCCCGTCATCGGACTGCATTCTTCCGCCCTACCGATCTGGAGCACCTAGACGAGCTCAAGCGACCGGTCGTAGTTGACTACCTGATTGGTTTCTTGATTGAGCAAGGAGATAGTATTCCCTTCGGCGAACTGGCAGGAGTTGGGCCATTTCTCACTGTTGAAACGCTCCCGAAGTTCCTTAGCCCTATGCTTCGATACATTCGAGCGGCGAAGGTTTCCACGCTGGCCGTGCGATATGTCGCTAATGAGCTTGCCAAGCTTCCGGAGGATGTAAAGCCCTCCGCTCGCGAACAGATCACTCGGTTGATCTCCATGCACAAGAATCGAGGAAACAGCAAGCATGCTGCTGAACTCGAAGAGCTCATAGAGTGGATCGATATTCCGTTCTGAACCTGTCACTACATGTGTTGCGCTTGCTTAAAACAACGCGAGAACTTGGATGTCGTTGCCCTCGGTGTGCCTGCGGCCGACGACCAGTGATCGACAAGAATGGGTCAGGTTGACTTCTAATCGTCGCGTCTCTTCATAGCAAGCAACTTACCAATTGCCTTTGCGCATGAATCCACAAGCGGTCATAGCAACGGCTCCCACGGATTGACGATGGGAACTCCCGTGGGCTCGAAATCAGAGACGTTGCGCGTAACTACCGCCATGCCATGCACAAGCGCCGTCGCCGCGATGAGCGCGTCGCGCTCGCCGCGCTTGTCGGGCACATGCAGCCGGGCGCAGCGTTGCGCCACAGTGGTATCGATCGGCAATGTGCGTCCGGAGAATTCTGGCAATACGTGTTGCTCCAGCCACGCGCGCAGCATGGCACCCTGGGTGGCGTCCTTGCGTTCAATCGAAAGAACGCCCAGCTCCAGCTCCATGACGGTGATGGCCGAGATGAAGAGATCGGCGGCATCGACGCTTTCCGCCCACGCCGCCACATTCGCATCCGCTTTGCCGAGCCGCACCTTGCGCAACTCCGACAGCACGTTGGTGTCGAGCACGTACATCACGAAAGATCAGCCGGCCGGGCTCCAATCGTCACGCGCGGCGGCTCAAACTCGACGTCTGCAATGCCCGGCATCGCCAGCGCATCGGCGATGTTTCGCCGCTGCCTGGTCAGCCGTTGGTAGTCCTCGAAGCTCAACAGTACGTGCGCAGGCTTGCCGCGGTCAGTGATGAACACCGGGCCGCTCTTGGTGGCCTTCTTTGCCCGCGTCACGTCCTGATTCAGTTCCCGACTTGATAGCGTTGTGACGGTCATAGGGCACCTCCTAGATCCGCTGAATGTAGTTACGTTACTACAAAGACGTTTGAGGGTCAAATGACGGATCAACACGGCGACAAGCGCCTCAGCCAGGCAGCCGCTCCTGTCGAGAACGGGCCGGGTTCTCTCCTAACATGCGCTATTTTCAAGAGCGGACAACATGCAGTCGCCGTTGCATGCTGCTGGTAGACCACTAGCAATCGCTACTGCCCGCATCACATCGCCCCACAGAGCTATCGCTGCCAGGACTAGCCCCCCACACTTCTGCTAGTTAACCTGGTGACACGCGAGAGGAGCTATATGGCACGAGGCACAGACTGGTCGCATGAAGAAGTGGAGGCCTGCGTCGCCGACTACTTGCACATGCTCACGCTCGAACTGAACGGCCAGCGGTATAGCAAGACCGTCCATGCACGTGCGCTGGCCGAGCGGCTCGACGGGCGCAACAGGGCCGCCATCGAGTTCAAACACTGCAACATCAGCGCAGTCCTTCTCGCACTCGGCTACCCGTACATTGATGGCTACAAGCCGCGTGGCAATTACCAGACCCTGTTGTTCGACGTGGTGGGAAGTCAAGCGCAGTCGAACGATGCACTACAGGCCGCTGCTCAATCCGCCGTGCTGCGACCTGCCGTAATGATTGCCCCAGAGGATACGGAAGCCATATGGGTTCCTGCACCGACAGCGGCGCGGGTAAGAGAGACACCACCTATCTACCTGCCCCGATTCTCGCCTGTCCAACGCGACTACCTGGCACAAGAAGCGCGGAATCAATCGCTGGGGCGGGCCGGCGAATTATTCGTAATAGAGTTGGAAACCCGACGCCTTCATGCAGCCGGTCAAAGACGCCTGGCCAATCGGGTCGAACACATAGCCGCTTCTCAAGGCGATGGCCTAGGCTACGACATACTCTCCTACGAGACCGATGGCCGAGAACGACTCATCGAGGTAAAGACCACCGCATTCGGCATCCTGACCCCATTCCATGTCAGCCATAACGAACTGGCGCGCTCGGAAATCGATGCTGACAAATACCGCCTCTATCGTCTCTTCGACTTCCGCGCAAAGCCACGCCTATTCGATCTGCCCGGCGCCATCGCTTCGCATTGCCTTCTCGAGTCAACCATGTACATCGCGCGCTTCTAAGACGACGACCTCACTAACACTACAAGAATGGGGTCGGGCTCACTTCCAACGTCCGCTCATCTTGAAAAGCAGACAGCATGCGATTGCCTTTGCATGCTGATGGTGGGCCCACCAGGATTCGAACCTGGAACCAAAGGATTATGAGTCCTCTGCTCTAACCGTTGAGCTATAGGCCCGGATGCGTCCGGAGCGGGCGGGCGATGCGCCGGCCGCCGGCTTGGCGCCTCTGGCGTACTCGCTGGGGAGGCGCCGAAGCAGCGTGAGTTTACAGTTCGACGTGGCGCGCTGTCTTCCCGGGACGGGAGCGTCGGGGCTCCCACGCAGCTTACCCCTACGCGTGAAAACGGTAGCGGGCCGTGCTGACACCCATCAGCAGGGGCCGCAACCTTCCGCCAGCCACAAACAGCGAGCGCCGCTACTGGCCCCCAATGCCAGAGAACATGCTCGCGACGCAAGCAGCGACCTGCTGCGCCTGCCCCTCCGGCACAATGATCTTCACGACTTTACTGCCGGTCCAGTGGAACACGTGGTCATCCAGCAGTTCGATGGCGAGTACGTTCCCGTTGAACGCGTATCTCGCCCGCCTGGTCGCGAATCCATGGATCTGGTCGTCCGCCTCGATGTAGAGGCACCCGGGATCCTCGATCTCGTCCCGGCAGAGCCCGATGTTGTACGGCAGGCCGGCACGCTCTTGGTCGATCAGGAAGCCCAGCGAAAAGTAGCCGTCGTCGCTTTCCTGGTTGTCGACGTCTGCTCGCAGCGACTTCAGGATGTCATCCACGCGCCCTCCCATGCGTCCCCTGCCCCGCCAAGTGGTGCGAGCCGGCACCAGGATAGCGTGTGCCCGCGACACCATGGCCGCGCACGTCCACGCCGTACCGCATAGGATCAACTGCGACTCCTAGTCCTCCACTCCCAGCACCAGCACCGCCAGCGGCGGGATGGTCAACGCCAGCGACGCCGGATGCCCATGCGCGCCGACATTCTCGGCGCGCACGCTGCCGCCGTTGCCGGTGTTGCTACCGCCGTAGATCTCGCTGTCGGAGTTGAGCAGTTCGCGCCAGCGGCCGGCGCGGGGGACGCCGATGCGGTAGCCGTGGTGCACCTGCGGGGTGAGGTTGGCCACCACCAGCAGCGGGGTGTCGCCGCTGCGGGCCTTGCGCAGGTAGGCGAACAGGCTGTTGCCGGCGTCGTCGCCGATGACCCAGGCGAAACCTTCCGGCTCGTCGTCGCGGGCGTGCAGTGCGGGGTGTTCGGCGTAGAGGCGGTTGAGGTCGCGGACCAGGCGCTGGATGCCGCGGTGGTTCGGCTGGTCGAGCAGGTGCCAGGGCAGCGCGGCGTCGTGGTTCCACTCGGTGGGCTGGGCGATTTCGCAGCCCATGAACAGTAGCTTGCGCCCGGGATGGGTGTACATGTAGCCGAGGTAGGCGCGCAGGTTGGCGAAGCGCTGCCAGTCGTCGCCGGGCATGCGGCCAAGCAGGGAGCGCTTGCCGTGCACCACTTCGTCGTGGGAGATGGGCAGCATGAAACGCTCGGAATACGCGTAGACCATGCTGAAGGTCATCTCGCCGTGATGGTAGCGGCGGTAGATCGGGTCCAATTCGATGTAGTGCAGGCTGTCGTGCATCCAGCCCATGTTCCATTTGTAGTCGAAACCCAGGCCGCCATGGGCGAGGTCGGCGGTGACGCCGGGCCAGGCGGTGGATTCTTCGGCGATGGTCATGGCGCCGGGTGCCTGCTCGGCCACCACCTGGTTGAGCCGGCGCAGGAAGGCGATGCTCTCGTAGTTCTCGCGGCCGCCGTGGATGTTGGGCACCCACTCGCCGGCGTTGCGGCTGTAGTCGCGGTAGAGCATGGAGGCGACGGCGTCCACGCGCAGGCCGTCGACGTGGTAACGCTGCAGGAACTCCAGCGCGCTGGCGATCAGGAAGCCGGAGACTTCGCGACGGCCGTGGTTGTAGATGAGGGTGTTCCAGTCGCGGTGGAAACCTTCGCGCGGGTCGGCGTGTTCGTACAGGGCGGTGCCGTCGAAGTGGGCCAGGCCGTGCGCGTCGGTGGGGAAATGCGCCGGCACCCAGTCGACGATGACGCCGATGTCCTCGCGGTGGCAGCGATCGACGAAGCGGGCGAAGCCCTCGGGGCTGCCGAAGCGCGCGGTGGGCGCGAACAGGCCCAGCGGCTGGTAGCCCCAGGAGCCGCCGAACGGATGCTCGGTGACCGGCAGCAGTTCGATGTGGGTGAAGCCCATGTCGGCGACGTACGGAATCAGCCGCTCGGCCAGCGCGTCCCAGTCGAGCAGGCTGCCGTCGGCGGCGTGCATCCACGAGCCGGCGTGCACCTCGTACACGCTGATCGGCGCCTGCGGGGCGTGGCGGCGCGCGCGCGTGGCCATCCAGGCGTCGTCGCGCCACTGGAACGGCGTGGGGTCGGCGACGATGGAGGCGGTGCCGGGCGCCAGTTCCGCCTGGCGCGCGACCGGGTCGGCCTTGGCCGGCAGTTCTTCGCCGCGCGGGCCGCGCAGGGCGAACTTGTAGCGGGCGCCGGGGTCGACGCCAGGCACGAACAGCTCCCACACGCCGGCCTGGTGGCGCAGGCGCATCGGGTGGCGGCGCGCGTCCCAGCTGTTGAAGTCGCCGATCACCGCCACGCGCGAGGCGTTCGGTGCCCACACCGCGAAGCGGGTGCCGCGTTCGCCGTCGACCTCGACCACGTTAGCGCCCAGCGCGTCGGCCAGGTGCAGGTGATGGCCTTCGGCGATCAGGTGCAGGTCGAAGTCGCTCAGTTGTGGGCCGAAGGCGTAGGCGTCGGCGGTGTCCTGCTCGCCGCCGGGCCAGCGGATGTGCAGGCGGTAGCGCCCCTCGCCCGGCAATTCGGCGTGGAAGAAGCCTTCCGGTCCCTGCTGCAGCGGCACCTCGCTGCCGTCCTCCAGCACCGCCAGCACCGCATCGGCGCCCGGCTGGTAGCTGCGCAGCACCCGCGCCTCGCCGAGGCGATGCGCGCCCAGCACGGCGAACGGGTCGCCGTGGCGGGCGGTGGCGAAGGCGCGTTGCGTCGCGTCGTCCCAGACGTGGACGGCATCACTCATCGAATCGACTCCTGGGGCGCGGGAAAGCGGTCGAGTATGCGCAACAGTCCCTGTATGGGCACCATGATCCATGCCGGGCGGTTGGCGGCCTCGTAGCGAATTTCATAGCAGGCCTTCTCGATCAGGAAGAGCAAAGTGGTGGCCTCGAACGCAGCCGGCGCCACCCACGGATGCGGGCTCGCATCGAGCACGGCACGGTAGGCCGACAGGAACGCGGCGCTGGCGCGGCTGCGGAACGCGGCCAGGTAGGCCTCCTGCGCGGTGTCCAAACCCGCGCCCACACGCGCCGCGGTGCCTTCTTCGCCGCGCGCGGAGACTTCGCTGGCATAGTCGAGCGAGCGCAGGAAACCGGCCACGTCATGGAGCGGGCTGGCCTTGGCGCGGCGTTCGTCCAGCGACTTGGCTGGCTCGCCTTCGAAGTCGATCAGCACCACGTCGTCGAACGCGACCAGGATCTGGCCGAGGTGGAAATCGCCATGCACGCGGGTCAGCAGCGCACCCGACAACAGCGACGGCGCCTGCTGCAGCCAGGCATCCAAACGCGCACGCTCGGCCAGCAGGCTGTCCACCGCGGCGTGTTCGGCCGGGTCGTCGTTGGCGTCGCGATGCGCCAGCAGGGTGTCCCACATCGCCTGCACCTCGTGCACCACGCCGTCCACCACCTGCTGCGCGGCGGCCGCGTCCACCGGCTGCGGCGCGAAGGCGGGCGCGTCGGTGGGTTGCGCCAGCACCGCGTGCAGTTCGGCCAGGCGCCGGCCGACCAGGGCGGCGAAGGCGTCGTAGCCAGCCACACTCTCCAGCCGCGCCGCATCGTCCTGGGCGGCGTCGTATTCCTCGGCGCCGCGTGCGAGGTGATCCAGGGTCCAGCGCCAGGCGTCGCCCTGGTTGCGCACGAAGCCCTGCAGCAGCGCCAGCGTGGTCTCGCTGCCGTCGGCCTCGACGCGCGCGACATGGCCAAGCAGCGGCGCGGCGTTGGCATAGCCCAGCGCGGTGAGGCGCTCGCCGATCTCGATCTCCGGGTTGATGCCGGCCGACACGCGCCGCAGCAGCTTGAACACCGCCGCGTCGCCGACGATCAGTGAGCTGTTGCTCTGCTCCGCCGACAGCCAGCGAATCTCCAGATCGGCGGGGATGTCCACGCGCTGCAGCGCCGGTGTCGGGCAGAAGCGGATGCGCTCTGCCGTCGCCTCGGCGCCGGCCTCGCCGTCCACGCGCAACTCCGCCTTGTCGCGCAGCGCGGCGAGCATGCTCAGGGTGAAGGGCTTCAGCGCGAAGGCATCGGTCAGGTAGCCCACCTCGCGGCCGTGGCGCACGCGCGCCAGCGCCAACTGTTCGGCCAGCACGCTCGGCTGCTCGCGTTCCCAGACGATGCCCAGCGGCAAGATGTAGCGCTCGTGGGCGCTGTCGTCCAGCTCCGCCTCGATCTCCAGCAGGGTCAGGCCGTCGCCGCCGGACAGCGGCGTGCGCCGTGCGATGCGCACGCTGCGCAGCGCGCGGTCCTTGGCCGCGAACCAGCGCCGGGTGGACAGCCACGCCGGCAGGATGTCGCGCTCCAGCGTCGGCAGGTGCGGCTGCAGGCCGGCGCTGTCGGTTCCGTTGCGCAGCACCAGGGTCTGGTAGTCGGGCAGCGGTACCGGCGCCGGCACATGCCAGTCCGGCAGCGTGGCGTTGCCGACCAGTTGGAAGGCGTAGAAGCCGAACGCCGGCACGGTGAGCAGGTAGGTCAGGCGCCCGATCGGCGGGAAGCTGCCGCCGCCGAGGATGTCCACCGGCACCCGGCCCTCGAACTCGGACAGGTCCAGTTCCACCGCCTGCAGCGTGTGCGAGAGGTTGGCCACGCAAAGCACGGTCTCGTCCTCGTGGCAGCGCAGGTAGGCGAGCAGGCGGCGGTTGCCGGGATACAGGAAGCGCAGCGCACCGCGGCCGAAGGCGCGGTAGCGCTTGCGCACCGACAGCACGCGGCGGGTCCAGGTCAGCAGCGAGTACTGGTCGCGCTGCTGCGCTTCCACGTTGACCGCCTGGAAGCCGTACAGCGGGTCCATGATCGGCGGCAGCACCAGCGCGGCGGGATCGGCGCGCGAGAAGCCACCGTTGCGGTCGATCGACCATTGCATCGGCGTGCGTACGCCGTCGCGGTCGCCGAGATGGATGTTGTCGCCCATGCCGATCTCGTCGCCGTAGTACAGCACCGGCGTGCCGGGCATGGTCAGCAGCAGCGAGGTCATCAGCTCGATGCGGCGGCGGTCGCGCTCCAGCAGCGGCGCCAGGCGACGGCGGATGCCGAGATTGATGCGCGCGCGGCGGTCGGCGGCGTAGGTCTGCCACAGGTAGTCGCGCTCGGAGTCGGTGACCATCTCCAGGGTCAGCTCGTCGTGGTTGCGCAGGAAGATCGCCCACTGGCAGCTCTCCGGGATCTCCGGGGTCTGGCGCATGATGTCGGTGATGGGGAAGCGGTCCTCGCGCGCGATCGCCATGTACATGCGCGGCATCAGCGGGAAGTGGAACGCCATGTGGCATTCGTCGGCGTTCTCGCCGAAGTACTGCTGGGTGTCTTCCGGCCACATGTTGGCCTCGGCCAGCAGCATGCGGTCGGGGTATTCGGCATCGAGCGTGGCGCGGATGCGGCGCAGGATGGCGTGGGTCTCGGGCAGGTTCTCGTTGGAAGTACCGTCGCGTTCGATCAGGTACGGCACCGCGTCCAGGCGCAGTCCGTCCACGCCCAGGTCCAGCCAGAAGCGCATCACTTCCAGCACCGCTTCCAGCACGGCCGGGTTGTCGAAGTTCAGATCCGGCTGGTGCGAATAGAAGCGGTGCCAGAAGTACTGGCCGGCCTCCGGATCCCAGGTCCAGTTGGACTTCTCGGTGTCGCAGAAGATGATGCGGGTGCCGGCATAGTCCTGGTCGCTGTCGGACCACACGTAGAACGCGCGCTCCGGCGAGCCGGCCGGAGCCATGCGCGCACGCTGGAACCAGGGGTGCTGGTCGGAGGTGTGGTTGATCACCAGTTCGGTGACGATGCGGATTCCGCGCGCGTGCGCCTGCTCCACGAAGCGCTGGAAGTCGGCGATGCTGCCGTAGTCCGGATGCACCGCCATGTACTCGGCGATGTCGTAGCCGTCGTCGCGGCGCGGGCTGGGGTAGAACGGCAGCAGCCAGATCGTGTCCACGCCCAGGTCGGCGATGTAGTCGAGCTTGGAGATCAGCCCGGGGAAGTCGCCGATGCCGTCGTCGTTGGAGTCGAAGAACGACTTGACGTGCACCTGGTAGATGATCGCGTCCTTGTACCAGCGCGCATCGCCGGCCGGTGCGCGCGGCTCGAGTTGGGGGGACGACGGCGCGGCGACATTCATGCAGGAACTCCGGCGCGGATGCGCCACAGGGAGAACGGCCGCGACGGATCGAGGCGGATGTGTTGGGTCTTGCCGTACCAGGTGAAGTCGTGGCCGTCCCACAGGTCGCGCACGGCGACGCTGGCATGGTCGGGCAGGCCCAGTTCCCACAGCGGCACCTCGATCTGCGCGTTCTGCGCCGCATGCGGATCCAGGCTCACCGCCACCAGCACCAGGCTGCGCCCGCGCGTCAGATGCGCGGCGTCGAGGAACTTGCCGAAGTACAGCACCTGCTCGTTGTGCGCGACGTAGAAGCGCGTGCCCAGGTGCGACTGCAGCTCCGGATGCTGGCGGCGCAGCAGGTTGAGGCGGGTGATCTCCTCGACGATGTCGCCCGGTGCGCGCTCCGGCCACACGCGCAACTGGTACTTCTCCGAGTCGAGGTACTCCTCCTTGCCCGGCAGCGGCGTGGCTTCGCACAGTTCGAAGCCCTGGTACATGCCCCACAGCCCGGACAGCGTGGTCGCCAGCGCGGCGCGGATCAGGTGCCCGCTGCGCCCGCTGTGCTGCAGGAACAGCGGATTGATGTCCGGCGTGTTGACGAAGAAGTGCGGGCGGAAGCACTCGCTGGGCGCGCCGCTGTTGAGTTCCTCGATATAGGCCTGCAGCTCGGCCTTGTGCTGGCGCCAGGTGAAATAGGTATAGGACTGCGAGAAGCCGACCTTGGCCAGCCGGTACATCGGCTTGGGCCGGGTGAAGGCCTCGGACAGGAACACCACGTCCGGGTGGCGCCCGCGCACTTCGGCGATCAGCCATTCCCAGAACGGGAACGGCTTGGTGTGCGGGTTGTCGACGCGGAACAGGGTGACGCCCTCGTTGACCCAGAACAGCACCGCATCGCGCAGCGCGTTCCACAGCGCCGGCACTGCGCCGCTGGCGTAGAAGTCGACGTTGACGATGTCCTGGTACTTCTTCGGCGGGTTTTCCGCGTACGGGATGGAACCGTCGGCGCGCCAGGTGAACCAGTCCGGGTGGTCGCGCAGCCACGGATGGTCCGGCGCGCACTGGATGGCGAAATCCAGGGCCAGTTCCAGGCCGTGCTCGGCCGCGGCGGCACGCAGGCGGCGAAAACCGTCGAGCCCGCCCAGCTCGGGATGCACCTCGGTATGCCCACCTTCGGCCGAGCCGATCGCATACGGGCTGCCGGGTTCGCCCGGCTCGGCGGTCACGGCGTTGTTGCGGCCCTTGCGGTTCTTCTCGCCAATGGGATGGATCGGCGGCATGTACAGCACGTCGAAGCCCATCGCCTGAATGTGCGGCAGCCGCGCGATCACGTCGTCGAAGGTGCCGTGGCGCTGCGGATCGCCGCTCTGCGAGCGCGGGAACAGTTCGTACCAACTGGCGAAGTGCGCGGCGCGGCGTTCGGCCTCGACCCGGAAGGTCATCGGGTATTCGGTGCGGAACGGCTTGGCGTCGGCGCGCGCCATCGCGTCGGCGGTGTCGGGTTCGAGCAGCAGTTGCGCCTTCTGGGCCAGGTCGTCGGTGCGGGCGATGCGGGTGGCGATGGCCTTCAGCCGCGTGGCCAGCGCGCCGCGGCTGCGCCCGCGCGCCGCTTCGACCTGGGCCAGCGCCTCCTGCACGTCCACCGGCAGCAGGGTGCCGGCGGCGCGCTTCTTTTCCAGATCGGCGTGGGTGGTGGCGTACACATCGCGCCAGGCCTCGATGCGGAACTCATAGCGGCCCAGCCGCTGCAGCGGGAATTCGCCGCGCCAGCGGTCGTTGCCTAGGGCACGCATCGGCGCGCTGGACCAGGTACGTGCATCGGCGGCGCGCCACAACAACGCCACGGCGATGCGGTCGTGGCCATCGCAGAACGCATCGGCTTCCACGCAGACGCGGTCGCCGACCGTGCGTTTGACCGGGAAGCGCCCGTCGTCCACCGACGGCGTCACCGCCTCGATGCACACCCGCGCCTCGCCGGCGGCGACCTCGGCCGGTGTGCGTGCGCGCGCGGCGGTCAGCACCGGGCGCGCCGGCAGGCTTCGATAGATGCGTACCTCGCCCGCTTCCAGGGTGCCGCCTTGCTCGCCCTGGATCGGCTCGCCGTGGTCGCTGAGCAAACCTTCGCTGTCGCCGAGCAGGCGCAGCAGCGCCGGCCCCGGCACCGGGAGCAGGTGGTCGCGGTCGCTGTTGAGCAGCACCAGCCATGGCGCAGCGTCCAGCGGTTCCACCGCCACCGCGGTGAGCGCGCCGTCGCGCAGCAGCGGGCGCAGGCGCAGCGACGCGGTGGCGTCGGGCAGCGATGCAGCCGGCGTGGACGCATCGCTCTCGGAGGATCCGTGCTGCGCAGACGTGGGCTGCCCGTGTTCCGTCGGTGTGTCCTGCGCGGCGATCGCCCAGGCCCCACCGAACGCGGCGGCCAGGCGCTGCCGCTGCGCGCGTGGCAAGGGCAGTGGCGTATCCGAGGCCGCCTCGGCATCGACGGTGGCGACCACGCAGCGCGCCAGCGCACGCAGGGCGCTGTCCTCATCGAAGAACCAGTCGCCGCGGCCGTCCCACCAGGCCAGCGACGAGAACGCGGCATCGAAGCCGGCGCCTGCCAAGCCGCGCAAGGCGTCCAGGCCCAAGCCGGGCGTCCACGCCAGCAGCCGCGCCTGCGGCGCATGTGCGTGGACCCCGTCGATCAGAGTGCGCCACAATGGCGCCGGAATGCGGTCTGGCTGCAGCACGCGGAAGCCGGCCACGCCGCTGCGCACCCAGTCGAGCAGCCGCGCGCTCCACCACTGTGCCAGTCCAGCCCCTTCTTCGGCGGAGGCGAAACGGCCCACTGCGATGTCCGGCGCGGCGCGCTCGGCGCGCGGATCCGGCAGCGCCGAGCTGCGTGCGCGGAACCAGTGCGGATGTTCCTGCAGCAGGCGGCTGCCGCCGCCGATCTCGTCGATGCGCAGGTCCAGCAGCACGCGCAGGCCATGCTGCTCGGCCCGCTGCAGCCAGTGGCGCAACTGTGTCTGGCCCGCCGCGTCGTCGGCTGCGGGGTCGTGCAGACGGCCCTGCGCATCCTGTGCGAACGGATTGGGCAAGACGATGTGATCGCAGCCCTGTGCCTGTGCCGCCGCCATGGCCGTGTCCAGCGCGGCCGCATCGTGAGGGGGAGAGAGAGACAGCAGGCAGACATGCATTCGGAAGATCCCGTTCGACGAATGAGAAGGACACGTCGCCTCTGCGCACCGTTGCCGGCAGCGCGGACTGCGCCGTCGCATGGCAAGGGCGTCGGACCGGGATGCGCCTGCACGCGGTCGCGCTTCCAGGGATGGCGACGGCGACGGCGCACCCGGTCCGCGCGATGCGATGCAGCCGCGCTACAAGACCACGAACGCCGCAAATGGAATGTGTGGATGACATTAAATGCGCGTGCATGTGATGCGACGCGCTATGACAGGGTGTGGCGGCGCACGCTGCGCGACGCCATACGCAATGCGGGCCATGCCGAATTCACGTGATGCTGACGCTCGCGCTTGCGTCGCGCACGAGGCCGCAGTGTGGCGCAGAGGCCTCGGTCGTCTTCCAGGTGCAGACTCACGTCGGAGCGGCTTCAACGCATCTACGAACTTACTGCCACTACACTCCAGCCGAACGCCGCTGGCCCCTGGAACCCAACTTTCATGACGCCGCGACGCGCGAAGTGATGTGCTTTCCGATGCAGCAATGCGTCGGGACTGAAGTCCCTCCCACAGTGCACCGGGCGGGCTCGCCGTAAGCCCCTGTGGGAGCGACTTCAGTCGCGACGAGTGAAGCCATCCAATGACCGATTGCTACAGCAGTCGGGACTGAAGCCCCTCCCACATTGCACCAGGCAGGCTCGCCGTAAACCCACGCGGGGATCAACTGTCATGCAGCCGCGACACGCGACGTGATGTGCGTTTTCCGATCGCCCAATGCGTCGGGACTGAAGTCACTCCCACATTGCACCGGGCAGGCTCGCCGTAAGCCCCTGTGGGAGCGCCTTCAGTCGCGACCAGTGAAGCCATCCAATGACCGACTGCTACAGCGGTCGGGCCTGAAGCCCCTCCCACAATGCACCCTGCAGGCTCGCCGTAAATCCATGCGGGGTCGACTGTCATGCCGCCGCGACACGCGACGTGATGTGCGTTTTCCGATCGCCCAATGCGTCGGGACTGAAGTCCCTCCCACAGTGCACCGGGCGGGCTCGCCGCAAGCCCCTGTGGGGCGGCTTCAGCCGACAGAGCTCGACCGGGAATGCCCCGTCGCGGCTGAAGCCGCTCTTACGGAACATCTCCCGGAATAGGTGGAGCGCCCTTCACTCGCTCATCGAATAGGCGCGCTCGGCACCCGCCGCTGCCCAGGCGGTGTTGGGTGTGGCCTGCAAGGTGAAGCGCAGTTCGCCGCCGGCCATCAGTTCCTCGTGGCGCAGGAACGCGCGATTCAAGGGACGTCCGTTGAGGGTGACGCCGCCGACATAGGGATGCGCCTCGTCCAGGCCGTCGGCGATCACCGTGAAGCGCTTGCCGTTGGGCAGCGCCAGGGTGGCGCGCGGCAGGAACGGGCGACCGAGGATGTACTGGTTGCTGCCCGGCGCCACCGGGTAGAAGCCCAGCGCGGTGAACACGTACCACGCCGACATCTGCCCCATGTCGTCGTTGCCGGCCAGGCCGTCCGGGCGCGCGGCGTACTGGCTGCGCATGATCTGCTGCAGCCGCGCCTGGGTGCGCCACGGCTGCCCCGCGTAGGCATACAGATAGGCGACATGATGGCTGGGTTCGTTGCCATGCGCATACCAGCCGATCAACCCGGTGATGTCCTCCATGTGCGCGAACACCTTGGGATCGACCTTGGCGTCGAACACCTGGTCCAGCCGCGCCAGCAGCTCGTCGTCGCCACCGTGCGCACGGGCCAGGCCGGCCACGTCCTGCGGCACGTACCAGGAGTACTGCCAGGCGTTGCCTTCGGTGTAGTCGGTGCCGTAGCCGCTGGCGTCCGGATCGAACGGAGTGCGGAAGGCGCCGTTGCGCTTGCGCGCGCGCATGAAGCCGGTGTCCGGGTCGAAGGCGTTGCGCCAGTTGCCGGCACGCTTGGCGAAGGTGGCGGCGATCTCGCTGCGGCCCATGTCCTGCGCCATGCGCGCGATGGTCCAGTCGTCGAAGGCGTATTCCAGGGTCTTGGAGGCGGCCTCGCCTTCCTCGTCGATCGGCACATAGCCGAGTTCGCGGTACTGGGCGATGCCGTCGTAGGGGCCGTAGTTGGCGCTGGCCACCATGGCCTTGAGCGCGGCGTCGGTGTCGTAGCCGCGGATGCCCTTCATGTACGCGTCGGCGATCACCGGCACCGCGTGGTAGCCGATCATGCACCAGGTCTCCAGACCATGGAACGCCCACACCGGCAGCACACCGTAGGGACTTTCGCGCTGGTGCGCGAGCAGCGAGTTGACGATGTCGTTGGTGCGTTGCGGTGGCTGCACGATGGTCAGCAGCGGGTGCAGCGCGCGGTAGGTATCCCACAGCGAGAACGTCGAATAGTGGGTGTAGCCCTGCGCCTGGTGCACGGCGTTGTCCGGCCCGCGATAGCGGCCGTCGCTGTCCATGAACAGGGTCGGGCCGAGCAGGCTGTGGTACAGCGCGGTGTAGAACTGGGTGCGCTGCGCAGGCGGCGCGTCCACCTCCACCGCGCCCAGCGCCTGCGCCCATTGCGCGCGTGCCGCGCGGCGCACGCCGTCGAAATCCCAGCCCGGCACTTCGGCGTCGAGATTGGCGATGGCGCTGTCCTCGCTGACCGGCGAGATCGCCACCTTGACCAGCAGCGGCCCGCGCAGGGCGTCGCCGAAGTCGAACGAGCCCACCAGTTGCCGGCCTTCGATCTGCGCGCGCTGGGTGGGGTCGTTGTCGCCCGGCGGCGGGAAGCCCTTGTAGGGGATGTCCTGCTCGGTGTTGTGGAAGGCATGGCCGCGCAGCGGCTGCGAGAAGCGCAGGGCGAAGTACAGCTGCCGCCCCGGCGCCCAGCCGCGGGTCTCGCGGAAGCCGGTGACGGTGCCGTCGGCGCGCAGGCGCAGCCGCGACCAGCTGATCTTGCCGGGGTAGTCGTACAGGCTGGTGCGCAGGTCCAGCAGCACGTGCGCCGGCTGGCCGGCCGGGTAGGTGTAGCGGTGCACGCCGACGCGGGCGCTGGCGGTGAGTTCGGCGCGCACCTTGTCGTCCAGGGTCACCGCGTAGTAACCCGGTTCGGCGCGCTCGTCGTCGTGGCGGAAACGCGCGCTGTAGCCGCTGCCGGGCTTGTCCGGGTCGCCACGCTCCAGCCGCACCGCGCCGCTGATCGGCATCAGCAGCACGTCGCCCAGGTCGGAGTGGCCGGTGCCGGAGAAGTGCGTATGCGAGAAGCCGACCAGGCTGCGGTCGTCGTAGCGGTAGCCCGCCGCCCAGCCATAGGCGTCCTTGCGCGGCTGGATGCGCGTGTCCGGGCTCAGTTGGACCATGCCGAACGGCACGGTGGCGCCAGGATAGGTGTGGCCCTCGCCGCCGGTGCCGATGAAGGGGTCCACCGCGGCCACCGCACGTTCGCCGGCATCACCGCCCGCCGCTGCGACGGCGGATGCGATCGGCCACAGCGCGGCCAGCAGCAGCGCGGCAACGCCGCCCAGCGTCCTCGAGCTGCGCATGGCAGGCTCCCCGTATCGAATCGATCCAAACGGATAGCACAAAGCCACCGCAATGCCTTGCTGCACTGCAAAATGCGGATCGGATCACGACGGCGCAGGATGAGCGACCTTTTGAACCGGTCTAATCCGCCGTGGCGCCGTCTCCCGCCGACAAACGCGTCACCGTGTCCGACATCGCCGCCGCCTGCGGCGTGTCGCGGGCGACCGTGTCGCTGGTGCTGCGCAACAGCCCGCTGGTGCATGCGGACACGCGCGCGCGGGTGGCGGCGGAGATCGCCCGCCAGGGCTATGTCTACCACCGCGGCGCGGCCAGCCTGCGCGGCCGCGCGTCCAATGCGGTGGCGCTGGTGGTCAACGACCTGGCCAATCCGTTCTTCGCCGAGTTCGCTGGCGGCGTGGACGCGGCGCTGGCCGAGGCCGGCTACGTGATGCTGATGGGCAGCACCGGCGAATCGCCGGAGCGCCAGCAGACCGTGCTGGCCTCGCTGATCGAACACCACCCGGCGGCGATGATCCTCTCGCCCACCGAGAACACCGACGCGGCGCGGTTGCGCCAGTTGCTGGGGCCGCGCCTGCCGGTGCTGCTGTTCAACCGCGCGCTGGACGGCGATTGGCCGCTGCTGGCGCTGGACAACCGTCGTGGCGCGCGCCTGGCCACCGAACACCTGCTGGCGCAGGGCCACCGTGCCATCGCCTTCTTCGGCGGCCACCGCCAGTCCAGTTCCTGCGCCGAGCGCCGCGCCGGCTACCGCGAGGCGCTGGCCGCCGCCGGCATCGCGGTCGACCCGGCGTGGCTGATCGAATGCGCGCCGACCCGGCTGGAAGCCGCGCGCCAGGCCGGCGCGCTGTGCGCGCGCGACCCGCTGCCGACCGCACTGGTCTGCTACAACGACGTGGTCGCGCTGGGCCTGGCCAGCGGCCTGGCCGAACGTGGCCGCATCGCCGGCCGCGACTACGCGCTGATCGGCTTCGACGACATTCCCGAGGCCGCCGTCGCCACCCCGCCGCTGTCCACCGTCGCCGTCGCCCCGCGCGAGCGCGGCATGCAGGCCGCGCGCCTGGTGCTGGACGCGCTGCGCCACCGCCAGGCCCTGCCTGCGCTTACCATCGCCCCCGCCCGGCTGTGCCTGCGCGCCAGCAGCCGGGTCGCCCTCTCGCCCGTTCCCGGAGTCGCTGCATGAGCCGTCGCCCGCTGTCCAACACCGCCGCCATCGCGGTGGTCAGCATGATCTTCTTCACCTGGGGCGGCCTGACCAGCCTCAACGACGTGTTGATCCCGCATCTGAAAGCCGTGTTCCAGATGAACTACGCGCAGTCGATGCTGATCCAGTTCACCTTCTTCGGCGCCTACTTCCTGATGTCGGTGCCGGCCGGCGCGGTGGTGTCGCGGGTCGGCTACAAAGCCAGCATCGTCATCGGCCTGGTGGTGGCGGCGATCGGCGCGGCGATGTTCTACCCGGCCGCGCGCCTGCCCTCCTATCCGCTGTTCCTGACCGCGCTGTTCGTGCTGGCCAGCGGCATCACCCTGCTGCAGGTGGCGGCCAATCCGTACATCAGCCTGATCGGCGCCCCGGAGAAGGCGCCGAGCCGGCTCAACTTCGCCCAGGCGCTGAACTCGCTGGGCACCACCGTATTCCCGTGGCTGATCGGCCCGCTGATCCTGGCCGGCGCGGTGCTCGGTGCCGACCAGCTGGCGGCGATGAACCCCGAGCAGTTGTCCGCCTATCGCATCGAGCAGGCGCGCTCGGTGGAGATCCCCTACCTGATGCTGGCCGGCGGCCTGCTGCTGCTGGCGGTGTTCGTGCTGGTGATGCGGGTACCGTCGCTGCGTGAGGACAACGACGCCAGCGCCGAATCGCATCACCGCTTCGCCGACGCGCTGCGCCACCCGCATCTGCTGTGGGGCGTGGTGGCGATCTTCATGTACGTGGGTGCGGAAGTGTCGATCGGCAGCTTCCTGATCAACTACATCTCCGGCCCCACCACCGGTGGCCTGACCGAAGCCGCTGCCAGCCACTATCTGCCGTTCTACTGGGGCGGCGCGATGGTCGGCCGCTTCGCCGGCGCCGCGCTGCTGCAGTTCGTCCCGGCCCGCAAGCTGCTGGCGACCTTCGCCGGCATCGCCTCGCTGCTGCTGATCGCCACCATGCTCAGCACCGGCCATGTGGCGATGTGGAGCGTGATCGCGATCGGCCTGTTCAACTCGATCATGTTCCCGACCATCTTCACCGTGGCCATCGAGCGCCTGGGCGTGCTCACCAGCAAGGCCTCCAGTCTGCTGATCATGGGCATCGTCGGTGGCGCTCTGGTGCCGCTGGCGCAGGGTGCGCTGGCCGACGCCATCGGCATCCAGCACGCCTTCGTGATTCCGCTGCTGTGCTACGCCTACATCGTCTGGTACGGCCTGCGCGGTTCGCGCCTGTCGCCGGAACTGGCGGCGGCGGCGCCAACCACCGCGCCGACCGCGCGCGTGATGCACTGATCCGCTGATCCGTTCCCGATGCGGCGGCGGCGCACACGCCGCCGCCGCGCACCACTGCCTTCCCCTCCCTCACCCAGCTCGCCAGCCAACCGCATGAACCTGCCCGCCACGCCCCTGCCCGACTTCGCCGACGCCGCCGTCCTGCGCGCGCACATCGCCGACACCATGGCCTTCTACCACCCGCGCGCGCTCGACCCGGCGGGCGGCTTCTTCCACTACTTCCGCGACGACGGCAGCGTGTACGACGCCGGCCATCGCCACCTGGTCAGCAGCACCCGCTTCGTCTTCAACTACGCGATGGCCGCGATCGAGTTCGCCGACTCGGCGCTGGCCGCCGAGTACCTGGACGCCGCGCGCCACGGCCTGCGCTACCTGCGCGAGGTGCACCGCGATACCGCCAGCGGCGGCTACGTGTGGACCCTGCGCGACGGCGTGGCCGAGGACCGCACCCAGCACGCCTACGGCGCCGCCTTCGTGCTGCTGGCCTACGCCACCGCGAAGAAGGCCGGCCTGGACACCGACGCGTGGATGGACGAGACCTGGCAACTGCTGGAAACCCGCTATTGGGATGCCGCCGCCGGCCTTTACCGCGACGAGGCCACACCCGAGTGGACGTTCTCCAGCTACCGCGGCCAGAACGCCAACATGCACCTGTGCGAAGCGCTGATCGCCGCCTACGAGGCCAGCGCCGAGCCGCGCTACCTGCAGCGCGCGCTGCTGCTGGCCGACCACATCACCCGCCGCCAGGCGGCGCTGGCCGGCGGCCTGGTGTGGGAGCACTACGACGCCGACTGGCAGGTGGACTGGGACTACAACCGCGACAACCCCAAGCACCTGTTCCGGCCGTGGGGCTTCCAGCCCGGCCACCAGGTCGAGTGGTCCAAGCTGCTGGTGCTGCTGCACGGGCACCTGCAGGCGTCCACCGGCACCGCGCCGGCGTGGCTGCTGCCGACCGCGCGGCACCTGTTCGACACCGCCCTGGCGCACGGCTGGGACGCGCAGCATGGCGGCATCGTCTACGGCTTCGCCTCCGGCACCGAACAGGCGCCGGTGGTCGGCGTGCCCGACGTGGCCGCGGCGCCGACCTACTTCTGCGACGACGACAAGTACTTCTGGGTGCAGGCCGAAGCCATCGCCGCGGCCTCGCGGCTGCTGGCCGCCACCGGCGATGCCGCGTATCGCAACGCCTACGACACGCTGTGGGCGTACTCCTGGGAGCACCTGGTCGACCACCGCTACGGCGCCTGGTTCCGCATCCTCAGCCGCGACAACCGCAGCTACAGCGATGAGAAGAGCCCGGCCGGCAAGACCGACTACCACACCATGGGCGCCTGCCACGACGTGCTGGCGGTGATGCGCGGCAGCAAGGCGTTCGCGTAGGCGAATAGCGCGGAGATGCACTGCGGGAGCGGACTTCAGTCGCGACGAGGCTTCACTAGGAATGCCCGTCGCGACTGAAGTCGCTCCCACAAGGCTCGGCTGGCTGCTGACATGACAGCGCATGGCAGCGGCATGGACTGCAACCCTGCGCAACGCCACCGACTCCTCGCCCACAAAAAAGCCCCGCACCTGGCGGGGCTTTTTCGTTGCCGCGAACCGCTCGATCAATCGATATCGAGGAAGCTGCGCAGCTGTTCCGAACGGCTCGGGTGACGCAGCTTGCGCAGCGCCTTGGCCTCTATCTGGCGGATGCGCTCGCGGGTCACGTCGAACTGCTTGCCGACTTCCTCGAGGGTGTGGTCGGTGTTCATGTCGATGCCGAAGCGCATGCGCAGCACCTTGGCTTCGCGCGGGGTCAGCCCGGCGAGCACGTCGCGCACGGTCTCGGACAGGTTGATGTTGGTGGTGTTCTCGATCGGGGACTCCACGTTGGTGTCCTCGATGAAGTCGCCCAGATGCGAATCCTCGTCGTCGCCGATCGGGGTTTCCATCGAGATCGGCTCCTTGGCGATCTTCATCACCTTGCGGATCTTGTCCTCGGGCATGTCCATTTCCTTGGCCAGCTCCTCCGGGGTGGCCTCGCGGCCGTACTGCTGGAGCATCTGCCGGGAAATGCGGTTCAACTTGTTGATCGTCTCGATCATGTGCACCGGGATGCGGATGGTGCGCGCCTGGTCGGCGATCGAGCGGGTGATCGCCTGGCGGATCCACCAGGTGGCGTAGGTCGAGAACTTGTAGCCGCGGCGGTACTCGAACTTGTCCACCGCCTTCATCAGGCCGATGTTGCCTTCCTGGATCAGATCGAGGAACTGCAGGCCGCGGTTGGTGTACTTCTTGGCGATGGAGATCACCAGGCGCAGGTTGGCCTCGACCATTTCCTTCTTGGCCTTGCGCGCCTTGGCTTCGCCATAGGCCATCGCGCGGCTGATTTCCTTCAGCTCGGCCAGGCTCAGGTAGGTGGCCTGCTCCACCGCCACGGTGGCTTCCTGCTCGGCGATGATCTGGTCCTTGACGTCGCGCAGCGCCGACGACCACTTCTGCTTGCGCTTGAGCGCGTCGTCGACCCAGGCCACGTTGGTCTGGTTGCCTTCCCAGGAACGGATGAAGTCCTTGCGCGGCATGCGCGCCACGTGGGTGGCCAGGTGCAGCACGCGGCGCTCGTGGTCCTTGACCTGGGCCATGGTGTCGCGCAGTTTGCGCACCAGCACGTCGGTCAGCGGCAGCGGCAGCTTCAGGGTGACGAACACCTCGGCGATGTCGTTGCGCAGCTTGGTGACCAGCTTGTGCTCGGCGCCGTTCTTGGCGTGGGCCTTCTTGAACTTGGCGTACTCGGTGGCCAGCACTTCCATGCGCCGCGCGACCTCGGCCGGATCCGGACCGGTCGGGCCGGCGTCCTCTTCGGCGGTGTCGACGTCTTCGTCGTCATCCTCGTCGGCATCGGCATCGGTGGCGCTGTCGTCGTCGGACACCGCGACCGGCGGCGCCGGCTCTTCCTCGATCAGGTCGTTGAAGCCGACCACGATCTCGGCCAGGCGCTTCTTGCCTTCCTTGTGCTGTTCGTAGTCCTCGAGCAGGGTCTCCACCGCCAGCGGGAACGCCCCCAGCGCGGCCTGCACCTGGCCGAGACCTTCCTCGATGCGCTTGGCGATGGCGATCTCGCCTTCACGGGTCAGCAGTTCTACTGTGCCCATCTCGCGCATGTACATGCGCACCGGGTCGGTGGTGCGACCACCCTCGGTGTCGAGCGCGGTCAGCGCCGCGGCGGCTTCTTCGGCCGCGGTGTCGTCGACTTCGCGGTTGCCGGTGTTGCCGTCGTTGAGCAACAGGGTTTCGGCATCGGGCGCAACTTCATGGACATCGATGCCCATGCCGTTGATCATGCCGATGATGTCTTCGATCTGTTCGGGGTCGACCAGATCGTCGGGAAGATGGTCGTTGACTTCCGCGTAGGTCAGATAGCCCTGTTCCAGGCCCTTGCTGATCAGTTGCTTGATGTCGGATTGCTGGGCAGGACGTTCGTTGGCCATGAGTGCTCGCGCCACCGGCAGGTAGGTGAATGAGTGAACCTAGCATTATAACAGCCCGGACCGCCGCTTGCCGGACGAGGAGCCTGAACGGCTCCGCCAGGAACGCGCCGGCGTCTACGGCCGGAGCAGGAAAGTGACCGGGCCGTCGTTGACCAGGCTGACGACCATATGGGCACCGAAGCGGCCGGTTTCCACCCCTGGCGGGTGCTGCGCGCGGCACACCTCCACCAGTCGGTTGAAGCCGCGTTCAGCCTCGGCCGGCGGCGCCGCGGTGGTGAAACTGGGCCGCATCCCCGAGCGCGTGTCGGCGGCCAGGGTGAACTGACTGACCAGCAGCAGGCCGCCGCCGGTGTCGCGCAACGAGCGGTTCATGCGCCCGCTGTCGTCGGAGAACACCCGGTAGCCGAGCAGGCGCTCGGCCATGCGTTGCAACTTGGCCTCGTCGTCGCCCGGCTCCACCGCCACCAGTGCCAGCAGGCCGGGCCCGATCTGGCCCACGACCTCGCCATCGGCGCTGACCGAGGCCTGGGTGACGCGTTGGATCAACGAGAGCATAGGGCGGAAATTGGGGATTGGGGATTGGTTGCGCCGCGACGAACGGTTGCGATCGTGCGACATCATCGCCGAATGGGCGAGATTGAGAAAGCGACAAGGCACGCAGCCGGCGCGATCCGCGACACCCGTCGGGCAGGCCAGATGCGCCGAGCGGATAAACTGGGCCGATGAAACCCGCCACGCTCGCTTCCCTGCTGTACCGCTGCGCCGCCGCCCTGGCGCGCCTGCCGTGGCCGTGGCTGCGCCGCCTGGCCGACGGCCTGGCCGGGCTGTGGCTGCGCCTGGATGCGCGCGAGAGCCGGGTGGTCCGGCGCAACCTGGAGCTGGCCTATCCGGAGCTGCTGCCCAGCGAGCGCGTGGCGCTGCAGCGCGACGTGCTGCGCTCGACCGCGCGGCAGGCGTTCGAGACCCTGGCGCTGTGGACCCGGCCGCCGGAGCAGAACCTGGCGCGGCTGCGCCTGCGCCACGGCCAGGACCTGTACGACGCGGCGCTGGCCGCCGGCCGCGGGGTGATCGTGGCCGCGCCGCATTTCGGCAACTGGGAGCTGCTCAACCAGTGGCTGGCCTCGCGCGGCGACATCGCCATCGTCTACCGCGCACCGGAGTCGGCCGTGGGCGACGCCTTCTTGCAGTTGGTGCGCAGCGGCGAGCGGGTGCGCCAGGTGCGCGCCGAGGGTCCGGCGGTGCGGCAGTTGTTCAAGACGCTCAAGGACGGCGGCGCGGTCGGCATCCTGCCCGACCAGCAGCCCAAGGCCGGCGACGGCGTGTTCGCACCGTTCTTCGGCGTGCCTGCGCTGACCATGACCCTGGTCAACCGCCTGGCCGAGCGCACCGGCGCGACCGTGCTGTTCGCCTGGTGCGAGCGCGTCGGCAACGACCTGGAGTTCGCCCTGCACGTGCAACCGGCGCCGCCGGACATCGCCGATGCCGACCCGCTGCGCGCGGCCACCGCGCTCAACGCGGGCGTGGAACGGGTGGCGCGGCGCGACCCGGCGCAGTACCAGTGGACCTACAAGCGCTACACCCTGCGCCCGGACCCGGCCGAGCCCAATCCCTACGCCACCGAGCGCCATCCGCACTAAGAGCGACTGAGGCGCTCGCCTCTGACAAAGCCCGCGCTAATCGTCGTGCGGCTGCGCCGGGCCGGCCAGGATGCGCTGGTAGAACGCCAGGTCCAGCCAGCGCCCGAACTTGAAGCCGGCCTCGCGCACGGTGCCGGCGTGCACGAAGCCCAGTTGCTCGTGCAGGGCGATGCTGCCGGCATTGCTGGCGTCGATGCCGCCGACCAGCACGTGCACGCCGCGCGCCTGCGCGGTGTCGATCAGCGCCTGCAGCAGGCGTCGGCCCGCGCCACGGCCGCGATGGTCGCGGTGCACGTAGACCGAATGCTCGACGCTGTACTTGAACGCCGGCCAGGCGCGGAAGGTGCCATAGCTGGCGAAGCCGAGCAGGGTGCCGTCGGCGTCCTCCAGGCCCAGCACCGGGAAGTTGCCGGCGCGCTTGGTCGCAAACCACGCCGCCATGCTCTCCGGCGGGCGCGGCCGGTAGTCGTACAGCGCGGTGGAATGGACGATGGCGTCGTTGAAGATCTCCAGGATCGCCATGGCGTGGCGCGGTTCGGTGCAATCGACGAGCTGCATGCGGGGGCCGGAGCGGACGCGGTGCGGCACAGTAGCAAGCAACCGGCGGCACGTGCACACCTCACCCATACCGCGCGTTGCCGCAGCCGCCGATTTGGTTGCATCGGCGGCGCGCGCGAGCGGGCACAGTGCGTTCCATCGCCTGCAGGCTGGCGCGTCCGGCAAAGCGCGCGACAATGGCGCCCGAGCGCCATCGGCGCCGACCGGCACCGTGCCGGGGCCACCGCGACCGGATGCGGCAGCCTTGAAGCGGCGCCGCCGATCCCCCATCTGGAGTCGTGCATGACCAGCCCCACCGCCCCTTCCGCGCACGCCTTCGGCGATCCTGCCGCGATCCGCAGCGAACGCGCGGCATCGGAGCTGCGCGCCGGGCGCCCGGTCCTGCTCGAAGACGGCAACGGCCGCACCCGCGCGGTGATGGCACTGGACAGCAGCACCGAACCGTCCTACCTCGGTTTCGCCGAGGCCACCGGGCAGCGGCACTACCTGTTCGTGACGCCGCCGCGTGCGCAGGTGCTGGGCCTGGATGCGCCGCAGGGCGCGCGCATCGCCCTGGCCGGGCACTCCTACGACGCGCTGGCGGCGCTGGCCTACCTGCGCGACGGCCCGGTGCCCGCGCACTGGCAGCCCGGCGACGCGCTGGATGCCGGCGCCGCCGAGATCGCGCGCCTGGGCCTGCTGCTGCCGGCGATGGTCGCGGCCGACCTGGGCGCGGACAGCAGCGCCTTCCAGGGCTGCCAGTCGCTGCGCCTGGACGATCTGGAACACGGCTGCGCCCTCGCCGCCTCCGACAGCTACACCCTGGTCACCCGCACCCAGGTGCCGCTGCGCGACCTGGGCCCTGGCGAATTCGTGGTGTTCCGCGGTGGCGTGGCGCAGCGCGACCAGGTCGCGATCGTGATCGGCCAGCCCGACCTGAGCGCGCCGGTCCCGGTGCGCGTGCATTCCTCCTGCCTCACCGGCGACCTGTTCGGCTCGCTCAAGTGCGACTGCGGCGACCAGTTGCGGCACGGCCTGGCCAAGCTCAAGGCGCTGGGCGGCGGCGTGCTGCTGTACCTGGACCAGGAAGGCCGTGGCACCGGCATCGCCACCAAGATGCGCGCCTACGGCTACCAGCACGACGGCCTGGACACCATCGACGCCGACGCGCAACTGGGCTTCGGCGCCGACGAGCGCCGCTACGGCAGCGCCGTGGCGATGCTGCGCGGGCTCGGCATCGGCCGCGTGCGCCTGCTCACCAACAACCCGAACAAGGCCGAACGCCTGCGCGCGGCCGGCATCGAGGTGACCGAGCGCATTCCGGTCACCGGCACCATCACCGCCGAGAACGAAGGCTACCTGCGCACCAAGGCCGCCCGCGCCGGCCACGCGCTGGACGTGGACGCGCTGCTGCGCGCGGCGCGCTGAACCACCGGGCAGGTCGGCCCCCACACCGCCTGCCCGGATCGGAACGGAAACCGCGCGGCGGGCAGCGCACGCCCGCCGTCGCCGCGTTAGGATCGCAGGCCACGCCGCGCGCCCGCGCCCCGAGACCCCGACGTGATCGCACCGCCGCCCATGGACGACTCCCCCGCCGCGCCCGCGCCCAGCGCTTTCGCCGCCACCTCGGCGCCCGCGGACTGGCCGCCGGCCGACTGGCAACCGGTGCCGTTGCGCGGCGCCTGGCTGGCCGCGCTCGGCGGCGGCTGCATGCTCGGGCTGAGCCTGGTGGTCGCCGCCGGCATCGTCGGCCTCAGCCTGCACAACCTGCATGCGCTGGCCCTGGGCGCGGTGGCGGCGGCGGTGGGCAGCCTGTGCGGCGCCTGGGTCGGCTTCGTCCGCCACCGGCGCATCCGCTGGCGGCTGAATGCCCAGGGCCTGGACGTGTTCCGCGGGCGCCTATGGCAGAGCGAGACGCACGTCCCGATCTCGCGCGTGCAGCACCTGGACCTGCGCCGCGGCCCGCTGGAACGCGCCCTGCGCCTGGCCACCCTGGTCGTGCACACCGCCGGCACCCGCCATACCGCGGTCGCCGTGCCCGGTCTGGATCAGGCCGACGCCGAACGCCTGCGCGAGCGCCTGGCGCACCAGCTCGACCACGACGACGACGCGCTGTGAGCGGCCTGGCCGACGCCGAACACACCACGCCGGTGCGGCGCCTGCATCCGTGGTCGTGGCTGTTCGTGCTGCTGCAGCACCTCAGGCATTTCCTGCTGCCGTTGCTGGCGCTGCTGGTGTTCGGCAGCCGCGACGGCCACCGCGATCACGCCGATCACCTGGTGATGCTGGCGGTGTGCAGCGGGCTGGTGGCGGTGTCGCTGCTGCGCTATCTCACCTACCAGTACCGCATCGGCCACGACAGCCTGAGCATCCGCAGCGGCTGGCTGGAACGCAGCCTGCGCGAGATCCCGTTCGCGCGCATCCACAACGTGGTGGTGCACCAGTCGCTGCTGCACCGGCTGTTCGGCGTGGCCGAGGTGCGGCTGGAGTCGGCCGGCGGCACCAAGCCCGAGGCGCAGATGCGGGTGCTGCGGCTGGACCAAGCGCTGGCGCTGGAACAGCAGATCCGCCACCGCGCGCCTGCCGCCGACACGATCGCCGCGACCGATGCCGACGCTGCACCCGCTGCCGCGCCGGACAGCGAACTTCTGCTGGCCCTGCCCACCACCGAGGTGCTGCGCCAGGGCCTGATCTCCAACCGCGGCATGGTGGTGCTGCTCACCGCGTTCGGCGCCACCTACCATCTGTTCCCCGAGCGCATGATCTCCAACGCGATCGAGCACTACGGGCGGCAACTGTTCGGCTACGCCACGCACCTGCAACTGGGCTGGATGGCGGGCGCGGTGACCTTCGCCATGATGCTGGCGACGCTGTTGCTGCTGATGCGCGCCTTGTCGATGGGGCTGGCGCTGGTGCAGTACCACGGCTTCCGGCTGAGCGAGAGCGAGCGCCGGCTGACCGTGGAGCGCGGCCTGCTGACGCGGCTGCGCAGCAGCGTGGCGCGGCGCCGGATCCAGGCCTGGACCCTGCACGAGAGCGTGCTGCAGCGGCTGCTGCGGCGGCGCAGCCTGCACATCGACACGGCGGTGATCCAGTCGCACCACGGCCACGGCCACGACCACGCGCTGACGGAACTGGCGCCGCTGGCCACGCCGGCCGCCTGCGATGCGCTGCTGCAGCGGCTGCTGCCGCAGGTCGCCTGGCCGCCAGCGCATTGGCACGGGATCGCCACGCGCCACTGGTGGCGCCTGTCGCTGCCGGCGCTGCTGCTGGTGCCGCTGCTGTGCGCGGGGCTGTGGCCCACCCTCGGTGCCTGGGCCGCGCTGCTGCTGTTGTGGCTGCCGTGGTCGGCGTTCAAGTCCTGGCGCCAGGCGCAGCGCATGGGCTACGCGCTGGATGCGCGCTACGTGGCGGTGCGCGGCGGCTGGTGGCGGCGCTGGTGGCGGCTGGCCGAACTGGACAAGCTGCAGACGCTGCACCTGAGCCGTTCGCCGCTCGACCGCTGCTGCGGCACCGCGACGCTGTGGCTGGACACCGCCGGCGCCCGCCACGGCGAACCGCCGCTGCGCGTGCGGCTACTGCCGGACGCGCAGGCGCGGGCGCTGTACGAGCAACTGGGCGCAGCGCTGGCGCAGCGACGGCTGCGCTGGTGAGCGCGCGCGGCGGCGCTGCGCGTCAGCGACGCGCGCCGCGTCCCCAGTAGCCGATGCGGCGGCGGATCTTCAGCTTGCGCCACAGGTTCAGCGGCTTGCGCCGCGGGTTGCGCGCACCCTCGGCGACGAAGTCGTCGATCGCTTGCAGCACGCGCTCGCTGGACTGGCCGTCGCGATAGGGATGCAGGCCATCGGCGAATTCGCGGATCGCCGCCATCAGCTCCGGCGGCCGCTGCAGCGCGCGGCGGATCGCCGGCTCGAACTGCGCCGGATCGTCGATGTCGATCAACTGCGGCCCCGGACGCCGGTTCTTGAAGGTCACCACCGGCTTGTAGGTGAGCAGGAACTCGTTGAGCGCGGACGAGGTGTCCGAGCACATCATGTCCACCTGCGGGAACAGTTCCAGGATGTTGTCGTTGTCGGCGAAACGCAGGTACTCGCTCTCCAGCGCGCGGTAGCGGGCGACCATCGCCGGGTCCATCTTCGGATGGAAGGTGACGATCCAGCGCCACTCGCCGCTACGCGAGAGCCGCGCGACCTCGTCGTAGAGGATGCCGGCCGCGCTCCACGACGGCGAGAACGTGGAGTGGTACAGGATCACCGGCGGCTGCCGCACCGGCGCCAGTTCCGCGCCGATCTCGCGCATGAACGGGTCGATCTTGGGGAAGCCGGTCTCCTTGACCGTGAAGTGGCCGAGCTTGCGCGCCAGCGCGCCGAACGCGGCGGTGTCGCGCGGGCCGGTGGTGCAATACAGATCGAAGAAGCCGCGCACGTAGATGTGCCGCGGCTTGCCGGCGTCGAAGCCGTGGAAGGTCTCAACCTTCACCCCGGGGAAGAAATGCGGCACCGCGTTGCTGGAGGTGATCACCGCGTACGGATTCCACGCCAGCACCTCTTCCACCGTCGCCAGATGGCGCTCGTCGGCGCTCAGATCCTCGGCGCCGGGGCCGTCGAAGAACCATGCCGCCTCGTCGCCGCGCGCGCGGATCGCCGCCTGCAGCGGACGCAGGATCGCCAGCGCATAACGCTCGGACCCGTACAGCAGATAGTGCTTGCTCATCAGTGCTCCAGATCGTGCCGTTGCAGTTGCGCCCGCGCCTGCTCCACCGAAGCCGGGTTGATCTGCATCTCGTAGTAGCGCATGCGCTTGTACAGCGCGTAGCTGGCCGCGGTCTGCGCCACCACGAAGCCGCGCCAGCCGTCGAGGAAGGCCAGCCGCAGCAGGTAGTCCTTGAGGAAGGCGCCGGCGAACACGAACGGGCTCTGCCACATTCTCACCGGCTTGCGCTTGTCGCGCCAGCCGAGCGCCTTGAGTTCGGCGTAGCGCAGCACCTTGAGCTGCTTGTGTACCAGCGTCGGGTTGTGCAGATGGTTGAACGGCGGCGCGAACGCGGCGCTGGCGCCGTCGAAGCGCAGCGATTCGTGCACCCGCGCATCGCTCCAGCGCGCGCGGCCGCGGTGGTACAGCCGCGCCAGGCGCTCGCCGACCATCGGTTTGTACCAGCGCATCGGCGCGCCCATGTACCAGGTGCTGCGGCGCAGCCACACCGCGTCCACGCGGTCCTCGGCGAGCAGTTGCGGCAACCGCGCCAGGCACTCGGCGCGCAACGCGTCGGACAGGAACTCGTCCGCGTCCAGCACCAGGATCCAGTCGTGCGCGGCCTGGGTGGAGGCGAAGTTGCGTTGTGGGCCGAAGCCCAGCCAGGCCTGCTCGACCACGCGCGCGCCGTGCGCGCGGGCGATCGCCACGGTGTCGTCGGTACTGCCGCAGTCCACCACCAGCTTGTCGGCGGCGAACGGCACGCTGTCCAGGCAGCGCGCGATGTTGGCGGCCTCGTTGTAGGTCATCACCACCAGGCTCAGCGGCAGGGTGGCGGCAGCGTTGGCCATGGCGCGCGGTATCCGGAAGTCAGGCGCGGTGCCGGCGGTCGGCGCCAGGCGCCGCGCCGCCCGGCGATGCGGGATCGGCAGTCTACCGGCTTCGCGCGGCGCCTTCAGCGCCCTGTGCCGACACCGCCTCGCGCGCGGCCAGCCCGATCAGCACGCCCACCAGCGCCACGTAGAAGCCGGTGCTCACCTGGTGCGCGAACATCGACTGGGTCATGCCGCACAGGATGTAGGCCGCCACCACCATGATCCCGGCTGCCGCCGCGCCGTGGAAATGCGGCTGTGGCCGGCGCCGGTACAGGCGCAGCAGCAGCCACAGCGGCACGCCGTACACCATCAGGATCAGCACGGTGCCGGGCAGGCCCTGGGTCGCGCTCCACTCGGCCAGGTCGTTGTGCGCATGGCCCAGGTGGCAGCGCTCGACGAAGCCCTTGCGGCAGTCCGGCAGGCGCAGCATGGCATTGTCGAAGCGGCCCACGCCGACCCCGACCACCGGGTGTTCGACGAAGGTCGCCGCCGCCACCTGCAGGCGCTCGATGCGCGCGCCGGCCGAGGAATCGCTGTCGCCGCGCTCGTAGCGCTGCACATCGTGATGCAGTTCGGCCAGGCGGGTCTGCTTGGTCAGCGCCGGCACGCTCAGCACCAGCACCGCCGCCAGCGCGGTGCACGCGCCCAGGATCATCAGCCGCGTCGCGCTGTCGCGCCAGCGCAGACACAGCGCGCTGACCACCAGCAGCAACAGCACGCCCAGCCACACGCCGCGGCTGCCGCTGAGCAGGATGACGATGCCGCCGGCGACCACCGCGGCGACGGCCCACGGCCATTGCCCGCGCGGCCGGCAGAACACCGCCAGCACCATCAGCATCAGCACCACGTCGGCCAGCACGATGGCGTTGGTCCAGCCCTCGGCACGCGGCTGGCCCTGCAGTACCTGCACGCTGGCCAGCACCAGGGCGGCGAGGATGCCGAGCAGCGCGCCCCACCACAGCAGGCGCTGCGGCGGCCGCAGGGCGTAGGTCCACAGCGCCGCCCACGGCAGCACCAGGAAGCGGGTGCGGTTGTCGATGTCCTTCAGCGGCTGGCCGAAGTACAGCACCGAGCACAGCGACAGCCCGATCACCAGCAGTGCCAGGATCCACAGCCAGCGCAGCGACGGCTGCATCGGCGCCACCGCCTGGCGCAGCCGCGGCAGGGCCAGCAGGCTGGTCGCCAGCAGCAGCAGGCCGAACGGCAGCAGGCCGCTGGGGATGCTGATCACCAGCGCCGGCAGGCACAGCAGCGCGAGCGCCGCGCCGCGCTCGGCCAGGGACTGGCGGGAGAACGCTGAAACGGCATGGCGTGGCGCGATGGGCTGGGACATCAAGGAGGGAAGGCCGTGGGGAGGGGGTGGTCGGCGATGATCCGGGGCGCTCCCCTAACCCGGCCTGACCTGCTCGCGATCGGCGCCATGGCTGGCCGGCACGGCGGGCAGCGGCGTTTCCCCGAGCAGATCGGCCACCGCCGCGCGCAGGCGCTCGCCGAACTCGCGCCGGCGCGTCTCGAAGAAGCCGCGCGCGGCCGTGCCCAGGGCGTCGCACTGCATCGGCGACAGCGCCAGCGCCTGCCTCATCGCCTGCTCGAGGCCGGCGGCCTCGATCCGGTAGCGCACGCCGAAATTGTCCGGCCCCTCGCCGACCGGGTCGATCAGCACGCCGCGGTCGGCGCTCACCAGCTCGTTCATCGGCGCCCCGTTGGTGGTGATCACCACCGCGCCGACGCTCAGCGCTTCCATGATGTAGTGGCCGAAGCCCTCCACCTCGGAGGGGCACAGGTGGAAGCGGTGCGCGTTCTGCAGCCGCCGCAGCTCCTGCTGGTCGAGGTAGCCGGTCAGGTAGTCGATGTTCTCGGCCTCGATCGGGTGGGACTTCTTCGCGCTCTGCACCACCGTCAGCCGCGGCCACTCGGGGTGCCGCGCCCAGGTCTGCAGCAGCAGCGCCGTGCCCTTGGCCGAACTGCGCCCGGCCACATGCAGGCAGGCGCGTTCGCGCGGGACCTCAGGACGGTAGCAGTCGTCGCTGCAAAAGCCGATGAAGGCGGTCGGCGCCATCGTGGAGAACCGCTGCTCGGCCTGGCGGGTCTTGCACAGCACCTGGGCGAAGCGCGGCAGGCAGCGCAGCCACTTGTGCCGGAACCACTCCGGGTTGGGGATCAAGGCATTGCGCAAGCCGCCGCCCAGGCAACGCGGATACACCCGCTCCAGGAAGATCTGCAGGTCGGCGCGCCCGAACAGCAGGCTGCGCAGGAACAGGCGCAGTTCACGCAGGCGGTTGGCCATGCGCACGGTGCCGAAGCCCAGCACCTCCACGCGGTAGCGGCCGGTCTCGCGCAGCAGGTCGGCGACCACCTGCAGGTCGCGGCTGAGGCCGCCGCCGTTGTCGCGGCTGATGACCCGGATCAGGCGTGGCGGCACGCGCGTCTCCCTGCCCGCGCAGCGCGCCGGGCGCCAGCGGCACCCGCGCCACGCCGCCGCAACGCGCGGCTGAGGCTCATTCGAAGCGGTCCTTGTCCTGCTCGCGCAGGCGGTCGCGGTCGTCCTGGGTGACCACGCAGTGGCCGTGTATCGCACTGGCCGGGACCAGCCACCAGTCGCGCCGGTTGGACACGCCGGCCAGGATGCTGGCGTTGCGGTCCACACAGCCCAGCATCGCCGCCTCCTGCACCAGCAGCCAGCGCCGCTGCGGCGCCTGCGCCTGCCAGGCGATGCCGCGGCGCAGTTGCTCGTCCCAGGGCACCACGAAGCCGAAGGTCGTGGCCGGGCGGTCGGCCATCAGCAGGTTCTGCTCCTTCCAGGCGACCAGGCCGAGTTCGGCCTCCGGGCCGATGCGGCGCCCCACCGACTCCATCACCCCACGCGCCGAGCTGGACATGTTGATCAGCGGGTACACCAGCAAGCCGGCCATCACCCAGACCATGGTCAGGGTCGAGACCGTCGCCAGTTCCGGGCGGCGCCGCGCGAACGCGGCCAGGCTGGCCACGCCCCACAGGCCGATCGCCAGCAGGATCCAGGCCAGCACTTGCACGGTGGCCAGGTCGATGCCGCGGTCTTCCATCATCTTCGCGCGGAAGCCGTGCCCCAGCAGGATCGCCGCGCCCACGCCACCGAGCGCCAGCGTCAGCAGCGCGGTGAACGCCAGCAGCAGGCGCTTGACCCCGGGCTTGCGCAACAGCCCTGGAATGAGCGGCCCCATCGCCAGGCACAGCATCGGCAGCGCCGGCAGCACGTAGACATCGCGCTTGCCGGTCGGGATCGAGAAGAACAGCACCACCAGCGCCCACCAGGCCAGCGGCAGCAGATAGCGCGCGTCGCGCCGACGCAGGCGACGCGCCCAGGCGGGGATCGCCCACGGCAGCGCCAGCAGCACCGGCAGCCACATGCTCGGCATCACCCCGAAGAAGTACAGCGGCCCGTGCGCGTGGTCCCAGGATTTGGCGTAGCGCCCGGCGGTCTGTCGGAACAGGATGTCGTTGAGGTAGGCGCGGTACTCGGGCGCGTTGCTCGACAGCGCGGTGGCGACCATCGGCACCAGCCAGATCGACACCGCCGCCAGGAACGCCAGCGGCCCAAGCCAGAAGCGCGGATCGCGCAGGCCGACCCGCACCCCGCGCCAGTGCGCCAGCGACGCCGCCGCGGCCGGCAGCAGCATCAGCAGCGCCAGCACGCCCACGCCCTTGGTGATGGTGCCCAGCCCGGCGGCGAACCAGCCCAGCGCCCACAGCCGCCAGTCCGGCCCGCGCAACAGGTGGCGCAGCAGCGCGTAGTTGGCCAGGGTGATGAAGAACACCACCAACGGGTCGATCTGCGCCTTCTTCGCCTGGTAGGTGAAGTGGAAAGCGAACAGCAGCGCGTAGGCCGCGTACATGCCGACGCGGCGCGTCCACAGGCGCCGGCCGAGGTCGTAGACGCAGGCCAGCGTGCCCAGCCCGGCCAGCAGCGACGGCAGCAGGAAGGCCACCCGCCAGTTGCCGAACAGCGTGTAGAAACTCGCCTGCAGCCACATCAGCATCGGCGGCTTGTCCGAGTACAGCTCGTTGCCGCGGTGCGGGAACAGCCAGTTGCCGCTCTCCACCATCTGCTTGGCGACCAGTGCGAAACGCGGCTCGTCGGCCGGGTGCGGATCGCGCAGGCCCAGGCCGGCGCCGAGCACCAGCACGGCCAGGATGGCCAACAACCAGAACTCTCGGGAGGCGCGGGTCTTCAGCATGGGACGCGATGATACCGGGGCCGGTTCATGCCGTCTTGCGGAACCTTGCGTAGTAGAAACCGTCGCAGTCCTGCTCGCCGGGGAAGCGCTGGCGGCCGCCGCCGGAAGCATGCCCGCAGCCCGCGCCCGGATCCTCCAGCGCAGCACCGGGCTGCCGCGCCAGCAACGCCTGCACCTGCCGCGCGTTCTCGTCCTGCAGCAGCGAGCAGGTCGCGTAGACCAGCACCCCACCCGGCCGCAGCACCTGCCAGGCGGCGTCGAGCAGGCGCACCTGCAGCGCCTGCAGCGCGATCACGTCCTCGCGGCGGCGATGCAGCAGCACGTCCGGCTGGCGGCGCACGATGCCGGTGGCCGAACACGGCGCGTCGAGCAGCACCGCGTCGAACGGCACGCCGTCCCACCAGTCCTGCGGCTGCGCCGCGTCGGCGACCTGCAGCTGCGCCTGCGCACCGGCGCCGGTGCGCGCGAAGGTCTCGCCGACCCGCGCCAGGCGCCGCGCATCCACGTCTAGCGCGGTCAGGCGCAGACTGGGATCGCGTTCGAGCAGGTGCGCGGATTTGCCGCCGGGCGCCGCGCAGGCGTCGAGCACGCGCGCGCCCGGCGCCGGCGCCAGCACGTCGGCGACCTGCTGCGCCGCGCCGTCCTGCACCGACACGCGCCCGTCGGCGAAGCCCGGCAGGGCGCCCACCGCCAGCGGCGTCTCCAGGCGGATCGCATCGGTCAGCAGCGGCGAGGCCTGCGCGGCGATGCCGGCCGCGGCCAGCTCCTGCAGACAGGCGTCGCGGGTACCGCGCTGGCGGTTGACCCGCAGCCACAGCGGCGCCGGCTGCTGGCTGGCGGCGAAGATCGCCTCGGCCTGCTGCGGCCAGTCGGCGCGCAGCGCGTCGCGCAGCCACAGCGGCCAGCCCGCGTCGGCGGCCACCGCCGGCAGCCCGTCGCGCAGCGCGCGCCGCAGCAGCGCGTTGACCAGCCCGGCCTGGCGCGGCCGATCCAGCGCGCGCGTCGCCTCCACCGTCGCCGACAGCGCCGCGTGCGGCGCCAGGCCCAGCGCATCGAGCTGGGCGAAGCCGGCCAGCAGCAGGCCGCGCAGTTCGGCGTCGCGCTGTGGCAGTTGCTTCTGCAGCCACATGCGCAGCGCCGCTTCGTAGGCCGGGCGGCGGCGCAGCACGGCGAAGCAGATCGCCTCGACCAGCGCGCGGTCGCGCGGATCCGGCAGCGTCGGCAACGCGGCGGCCAGTTCGGCCTTGAGCGAGCGGCCGCGGTCGATCACCGCGGTCAGCACGCGGGCGGCAAGCACCCGCGGGGCCACGCCCGGCGGCCACGCAGCGGCGGGCGTCGCGGTCATCGGCGGGCGCTCCAGAATGTGTCAGGGATCAGCGCGCATGCCGTGTCGTGGTTGCGCGTGCGGATGATGGGGGTGCGAGACGTAGTGGACGCCCGCCCGCGCCGCAGCGCGGAGGCGGCCACAGCCGCGCCTGCCAGGCCCACCGCGGCGTACGCAGGCATGGTCGACGCCTCAGGCCAGGACCGGCAGGTCGCGCCGTGCGTTGAGGTAGTCGGCGGCGGTGATCGCCTTGCCGCCGTCGCGCTGCAGCACGCGCAGGCGCAGCGCGCCCTGGCCGCAGGCGATGTCGATGCCCTGCCTGGACGCGGTCAGCACCGTGCCCGGCTGCTGCCCGTGGGCCAGATCCAGCGCGATCGCACCGTGCACCCGCACCCGCTCGCCGGCCAGCACCGCCTCGGCGACCGGCCACGGATCGAAGGCGCGCACCTGCCGCGCCAGTTGCGCCGCCGGCTGCTGCCAGTCCAGCCGCGCCTGCGCCTTGTCCAGCTTGTGCGCGTAGGTGACGCCGGCCTCCGGCTGCGGCTGGGCCACCGGACGCAGCCCGGCGCGCAGGTGCTGGCCGACGGCCTGGGCCTGCTGCGCGCCGGGCTGCGTCCGGTGGCCCAGCCGCAGCCGGAGGCCGGCGTCACCTACGCGCACAAGCTGGACAAGGCGCAGGCGCGGCTGGACTGGCAGCAGCCGGCGGCGCAACTGGCGCGGCAGGTGCGCGCCTTCGCATCGCGGCCGGTCGCCGGGGCGGGTGTGGCCGGGGGGCGGGTGGCGGCGGGGGGGGGGGGTGGCGCTGTATTGGTCCGG
>NZ_NKUH01000040.1:0-4093 GCF_009192895.1 Xanthomonas sp. LMG 12460
CCCCGCCCTAAGACACCGCCGCCACGTCCCCTACTAGACAAACAGCACAAGTACGGTGCGTTCGCGCGGGTGAAATCGCCACTGATCGACCTGATCAACAACGTCGATGCGGCGCGCAACTCCGACGGCAGGCTGTCGGCGATGCAGGGCATGGCGGCAGTGGCCAACGGCTATCAGACCGCCAGTGCGATCAGCAGCATCGCGCAAAACGGTGGCAGCGGCGCGCTGGTCAGCGTGGAAGCGGGCGTGGGCTACGCCACCAGTACGGAGAAGTACAAGGCCGGCAGCCAGACCGCGCAAGGTTCGACCATCAGCGGCGGCGGCAACGTCAGCCTGACCAGCACCAGCGGCGACCTGCACGTGGTGCAGGGCAACCTGAAGGCCGGCGACACTCTGAGCCTGGACGCGGCACGCGACCTGGTACTGGAAGCAGGCAAGTCCTCGGGTTCGGAACAGAGCAAGGGCAGCAACGCTGGGTTGGAAGTGGGTGTGGGCGCCTCGGTCGGCGCGCAGACCGGCGTCTATGCCTATGCGCAGGCCAGCGTCGGTAGTCACTCCTCCAACGCCGACAGCGCCACGTGGAAGAACACGGAGCTGGCCGCGCAGAACATCGCGTTCACCTCCAAGGGCGATACGACGCTGCGCGGCGCCGTGGCCAAGGCCGACCGCATCGACGTGCAGACCGGCGGCGACCTGACCATCGAGTCGCTGCAGGACACCTCGAACATCCAGTCCAAGGAGAGCGGCTATGGCGGCCGCATCCAGGTGTCCTTCGGTACCGCGTGGGACGCCAGCGGCTACGCCAGCACGGCCAAGGCCAACGGCAACTCCTCCGGCGTGACCGAACAGTCGGGCCTGTTCGCGGGCAAGGGCGGCTACCACGTCGACGCAGGCAACGTGAACCTGATCGGCGGCGCGATCGCCAGCACCAATGCGGACAACAGCGACCTGACTGCCACTTCGCTGACCTTCAGCGACCTGCAGAACCGGATGGGCTACTCGGCCAGCTCCGGCAGTCTCGCTGGCGGGTTCGGTAGTAGCGGCACGCCGGCCACCGATGCCAACGGCAACCCGGTGGCAGTGAGCGCGGGCGACCAGGCCAAGAACATTGGCAGCAACATCGCCAATGGGAACTATGGCGCAGCCAACAGCGGCGGGCTGGGCGGCAGCTTGCCGATGTACGAAAGCGGCAACGACAGCACGACCACGCGCGCCACGTTGACCGAAGGCAACATCACGATCGGCGGCAAGCGCACCACGGCGGCTGAGACGGGCATCAACACCGATGCCAGCAAGGCGAACGAGGCGCTGGCGACCCTGCCGGACGTGCGCAAGGTGCTGGCCGAGCAGCAGGCGATGGGTGCGGCCGCCGGGACGGTGCTGGAGACCAGTCGGCAGGTGGCTGGCGACATCGCGGCCAGTGCGGCGAAGAAGACTGCCGAGGCGCGCGATGCCTACCTGGAAGGCCTGAACGGGGATCAGCAAGCGGCGTTCGCGAAACTGGATCCAACTCAGCAACAGGATCTATTGCTGAGCCAGAGCGCAGCCTACCGAGATGCCTATACCAGCCAAACGCAATGGGGCACCGGCGGCGAGTACAGCCGTGCGTTGCAGGCAGTGACCACCGCCCTGGTGGGCGGGGTGTCGGGCCAGAGCGGCACGCAGGTGGCAAGCAACGCGCTGGCACCGTATGCGGCGCAACTGATCGGGCGGACCTTCGATGGCGACCAAGGCAGCGACCCGAACGCGGCCGCGCAACTGCTCTCGCATGCGCTGCTGGGTGCTGTGTTGGCCGAGGCAAATGGAAGTTCCGCCGTAGGCGGTGCACTTACTGGAGCGGGTGGCGAAGCTGCAGCGCAATACCTGACCAAGACGCTCTATGGCGCCGACACCAAGCCGAGCGACCTATCCGAGCAGGACAAGCAGACGATCCTGGCGTTGTCGCAGGCGGTCGGTGCGTTGGTGGGCGGGATGACAGGCGGCCGTCTGAGCGACGTTGCGGTCGGCAGTGCGATTGCGCGCAATGCGGTCGAAAACAACCGCATGCTGACGGATACAGAAATCAACCGGATTAAGGAACTAAGCAAGGGCGATGTCCAGCTGCAGGCGGACCTCACTGCTGCTGCGTGCGCACGAGTGAAATGCTCAGCACAATTTGCTGATGGAACTCCAGAAAAAGCATTCTGGGGTGCACTCGAAGCGAAGGGAGCGGGCGATGAGTACAAGCAGCTAGGCGACTTGCTCGCGGAGCAAATTTACAAGGACTACAGTTCCTATACTGCCGCGAAAACAGGGATTCCATCTGAAAAACAGCTTTTTGATTACGACTTAGGGGATGCCGCAAAAGATGGTGTAATCAAATGGGATAACAGTAACGGGCGTCCCTTGGCTCGCTTGGGCGGCGTGCTGCAAACTGCAGCGGGCTCGGCGGCCATTTCGACAGGTGCAGCAGGATGTGCAGAGACGGGAATTTCATGTTTGCTCATACCTTGGGGGGCCGATCAGGCTGTTGCCGGCGCTAGAACCGTAGCGACGGGCGAGACAACGTCTACGTTAGGCGGGATGCTGTTGAGCAAAACAGGGTTGCCCACGCCTTATGCAGAAGCGCTCTATTCCCTGGTTGGATTTGTTCCGTCCGGTGTGGTTCCCGGTCTGGGAAGGTCAGCCACCACTTTGCCTATAACTACTCTTGAGCCGGTAAATGCCTTGAAGCCGGTGGGTGAGGTTGCTGAAGCGGCGGGTGGCACGACAGGAAGAACGGTTCTGCGCTGGGGTGACGACGTTTCGTCGTCGAACATCGCGTCTGATGTGCCGAGAGGCAACGCGATCGATACCTCCGCCTTGAGCAGTTTTCCGGAGCTTCCTCCAGGCTATCGCAACATGAACTCGGCTGGGGCAGCAGCTAATGAGACTGGCGGGCTCCCGCAGGGATTTAGGCGGGTATATAATTCTGAAGGTGATCTGGTCATCCAGGGACCAGTTGGCGAAATCTATGCGTCCGAGGAGGCCCTGGAAGCTGCAAGAAAGGGAACGGATCTTGCCGGAGACTTTATTCCGCCAGGCATGAATCGTCCCTTCCGCTCTGTTAATCCAGACTTTCCACCGGACAAGTCGGTTGTTGATGCTATGGGAAGCCCGAGCATTAAAAACATGACTGCATGTGAACATGTGGATTGTTCAGAAATTGCCGACAAATTATTTAACGTTGCGGGTGGTAAAGGTAAAGTCATTGAAGTTAGACCGAGGCAACCTGGCAATTTGACGCTGTTTTAGAATGGTGCGGAGGACTCAGGTCAGTTCTACCATCAGGTCTACACAGATGGTCGTTATGTATATGATCCTCGATTGTCACCTAATCCGATCCCAAAAGGGGGTTGGGAGCGTCATATCAGAGGTATGAATCCCGGGGGTGTGACTATTTCAGATAAGTTGAGAGGATTAAATGGACGTTAAAAAAATTGAAGCGCCTGAGGGATGGTTGCTGAACTTTCTATATGAAATAAGTCCTTTGGAGTGGAGAAGATATCAGCAGCGACAGCCAAACGTTTGGTTTGGCGATCATTTTGAGAAGGTGGATCGAAGTGAATACCCGCCATATATTGCATTTAGATTTGAAAATGAGTGTGAGGCAATCATAAATAGGATTAAAGTTGCAGTAGAAAATTATTGTGGGAGGGTTCGCTGGATGTTGCATGAGCACAAGCGGGAGGGCTTGCCTGGGAAAAATTGGACAATAGGGCCAAGCAGATTGTGGGAAGTACAAGAGCAGGCATTAAAGTTGGGTCTCTCCTCGAGCCAATATTTAGCCGCATATGAGCCAGGGTTTGGTCCTATCGCTTATGATGACTTGGAGGGCCTCAACAAACACATCCAGAGTGCATTCCCTGAAGTGTCAAGTCATATCCTTAAGCATTAACGTCAGCGCTAACGCCGGTAACCTGCTCAACCAGCGCCGCATAGTGTCCAGCGGCACGGTGGCGCCGCAGGCCAACCTGCTCAACCTCGGCGGCCAGATCGCCGGCCGCGACCTGACCAACACCACCCGCGACGCCATCGCCTGCGACCTACAGCTGCCAGACCGACACCATCACCG
>NZ_NKUH01000041.1:0-86519 GCF_009192895.1 Xanthomonas sp. LMG 12460
CTGCCAGACCCAACGCGGCATGCTCGGGATCGGTGACACGCCCTAGACTAGGCGGATGCCCTCCCCCGCCGCCACGCTCCGCGTCGCCCTGCCCGTGCCGCTGCCGCAGGTGTTCGACTACCTGCCGCCGCCCGGGGGCACGGTCGCCGACGGCGACGTCGGCCGCCGGGTGCAGGTGCCGTTCGGCAACCGCGAACTGAGCGGGGTGGTGGCGGCGATCGGCCAGGTCGAGGACGCCGACGGCCTGCGCGCGGCGTTGGCCTGGCTGGACCCGGTGCCCCTTCTGCACGGCGAACTGGCCGAGTCGCTGCGCTGGCTGGCGCGCTACAGCCACGCGCCGCTGGGCGAGGTGCTGGCGACCGCCCTGCCGGTGCCGTTGCGCCGCGGCGAACCGCTGCCCGACACCCACGCCTGGGCCTGGCGCCTGACCGAGGCCGGCGCCAGCCACCGCGCCCGCGCCGGCACCCGCCCGCACCGCTTCGCCGCGCTGCTGGCGGACGGCGCCATGGACGAGGACCGGCTGGACCAGGCGATGGACGACTGGCGCAGCGCCGCGCGCGCGCTGGCCAAGCGCGGCCACGCCGAGCGCATCGCGGTGCCGGCCAGCGCTGCGGCGGCGCAGCCACAGCCCGGGCCGGTGCCCAACGCCGAGCAGCAGGCGGCCATCGACGCGGTGGTCGCCGCCGCCGGCTTCGCCCCGTTCCTGCTCGACGGTGTGACCGGCAGCGGCAAGACCGAGGTCTACCTGCAGGCGATCGCCGCCTGTCTGGCGCGCGGGCGCCAGGCGCTGGTGCTGGTGCCGGAGATCGGCCTGACCCCGCAGACCCTGGCCCGCTTCCGCGCCCGGCTGGGGGTGCCGGTGCACGCGCTGCATTCGGGGCTCAACGACAACGAACGCGCCCGGGTCTGGGCCGCCGCCTGGCGCGGCGAGGCGCGGGTGGTGGTCGGCACCCGCTCGGCGATATTCGTGCCGCTGCCGCGGGCAGGATTGATCGTGGTCGACGAGGAACACGACGGCAGCTACAAGCAGCAGGACGGCATCCGCTACCACGCCCGCGATTTCGCCCTGGTCCGCGGCAAGGCGCTGGACGTGCCGGTGCTGCTGGGCAGCGCGACGCCGTCGCTGGAGAGCCTGCACAACGCCACCGGCGGCCGCTACACACATCTGCGCCTGACCCGCCGCGCCGGCGACGCCAAGCCGCCGACGGTGCGCGTGCTCGACGTGCGCAAGCGCCCGCTGCAGGACGGGCTGTCGCCGGAGGTGCTGGCCGGGATCGGCACGGCACTGGCCGAAGGCGGCCAGGTGCTGGTGTTCAAGAACCGCCGCGGCTATGCGCCGGTGCTGCTGTGCCACGACTGCGGCTGGACCGCGCCGTGCCAGCGCTGCAGCACCCCGCTGCACGCCACGCCGATGACCGTGCACGCCGGCGGCCGGCGCCTGCAATGCCACCACTGCGGCGCGCGCCAGCCGGCGCCGCTGGCCTGCCCGGACTGCGGCAGCCTGGCCCTGCAGCCGCAGGGCATCGGCACCGAACGCCTGGAGGAGCGCCTGGTGCAGGCATTCCCGGACGTGCCGGTGCTGCGCATCGACCGCAGCACCACCCAGCGCCGCGATGCGCTGGAGACGCAGTTGGCCACGCTCGGCACTGCGCCCGGCATCCTGGTCGGCACCCAGATCCTGGCCAAGGGCCACGACCTGCCGCAATTGAGCCGGGTGGTGGTGGTGGGCATCGACGAAGGCCTGTTCTCGGCCGATTTCCGCGCCAGCGAGAAGCTTGCGCAGCAGCTGATCCAGGTCGCCGGGCGCGCCGGCCGCGCCGCGCGCCCGGGCGAGGTCTGGCTGCAGACCCACCACCCCGCGCATCCGCTGCTGCAGACCCTGGTGCACGGCGGCTACCACGCCTTCGCCGCCGCGGAACTGGAGCAACGCGAGGCCGCCGGCTTCCCGCCGTTCGCGCACCTGGCGCTGCTGCGCGCCGAGGCCAAGCAGGTCGAGCACGCCAACGCCTTCCTCGCCGCAGTGCGCGCGCTGCTGCCGGTGCAGGACGAGGTGCAGCGCTTCGGCCCGATGCCGGCGCCGATGCCGCGCCGCGCCGGTTTCCAGCGCACCCAGTTGCTGCTGTCGGCCAACACGCGGCGCGCGCTGCACGCGTTGCTGGACGCGGCGGTGCCGGCGATCCACGCGCTGCCGCAGGCACGGCGGGTGCGCTGGTCGCTGGATGTGGATCCGCAGGATCTGTACTGACACGGCGAGTGGTGGCAGCTCGGCAGAACCGACGCGCTGTCCAATGCCGTAGAAGCGGCTTCAGCCGCGATGAGGCGTTACCGGGAGTGCTTCGTCGCGGTTGAAGCCGCTGTTACGAGGCATGAGGCAATGGCGCGTATCGCGACACCACCCGTATTCCCCCCGGAGCCGCTCTAGAGGAACAGCGCATCCGCTTGACGCGTAGCGAGGCAGGCGGGCAACGCGCCAGCGGCCGTGACACCTCGTGCGTTGCTCAGCCCGCCAGACCCAAGGCGTCGATCACCTGCGCGCGCAGCGCGGCGCTGTCGCCGGCTTCCACGCAGCGCCACGCGCCAGCGTCCGCGGACAGGCCGCAGGCGGCGGTGGCGATCACCGGTTTGCCCAGCGCCATGGCCAGCAACAGGCCGCGCGGCTGTTGCTCGATCCACGCCGGCAGCAGCACCAGGCAAGCAGCGTGCACGCCTTCGGCCATCGACGCGACCCGCTGCACCGCGATGCCGCTCCAGAAGTCCGGCGTCTCCTGCGCACCGGGCGGCAGCAGCAACACCAGCGGCAAATCACGCACCGCCTCACGCAGTTCGTAGGCGCCCTTGCGCGCCAGCGCCGAGGCCGCCAGCAGTACCCGCGGTACGGCGTCCGCCGTGATGGCCGCATGCTCCGCCGCTGCTGCCGGGAGCGCCGGCCGTTGCCATGCCAGCACGAGGCCACGGCTGCCGGCCAGCGCCAGCAGTTCGCGGTGCGGGGTGATCCAGCGCCGCGCCTGCGCCAGTGCCGCACGCTCGGCGGCGACCAGCGCCGGATCGGCGCGGAAATCGCGCAGGGTGGGACTGTGCGGATGCCGCTGCGCGGCCACGTCCAGGCGCGCCTGCAGCAGATGCATCGGCAAGGCGGTCATGCACACGTCCCAGCGCCGGCCCTGCAACTCGCCGGCCAGCCACAGCTCCGGCAACAGGCTCTGCGGCACCACCAGGTCGACATCGCGCGCGCCCAGGCGCCGCCGCAGCGACTGCAGGCGGATGCGCTGCGCGCGCTGGCGCGCCTGCGGCAACGGCATGCCGCGCCACAACCACCAGCGCCGCAGCAGCGCCGCGCGCAAGGCCGCGACGCTGGTCCGCGGCAGCGCCAGCACGCGGTCGCCGGGTTGCTGCCGGCGTCGGCGGTCGGTGGCGAACTCCGGCCATTCCTCGTCGACCAGCCAGGTGCGGTGCAGCCCATCGGGCACCGCCGCCACATGCCGATGGCAGGCACTGCGGCCGCAGCGGGTGCAGTCGTTGGCGGCGTCGACACCGGCCGGCGCGGTGGGTCGCTGCAGCGGCGGCAACGGCAACGCCGCCGGCGCCACGGCACCGCCACGGATGCGCACGTGCAGCGCTTCGCCGTCCAGCCACACCTCCAGCCGCCACGGCGCGGCGGCGCGCAGGCGCAGGTCCACGTAGTTCCAGAACACCACCGCGTCGCGGTCGCGCTCGGCCAGGGAGCCGGCAATCACCTGGGTGTGGCGGTGCCGCTCGACGATCTCCAGGCCTTGCCGCAGCGCCGCGTCGTAGATCGCATTGGACACCTGGCACAGGCCACCGCCGATCGACGGCACCAGGCAGCCCTCGCGCAGTTCGCGGCCGGCGACGAAGCCGCGACGGCGGGTGGCGCGGCCGAGCTGGCGCCAGAAACCGAAGGTCGCCCCGGCCGGCACCTCCACGCCGTGCAGCGCACGCGCGGCCAGGCGCAGGTTGTGGATCTTGCCGGCCACCAGCTGCGGCGCGGTCTCCTCGCTGTCGGGCCACAGCGCGGTGACGGATTCGGCACAGCTGCCGTCGGCGATCGCCAGGCCGGCATCGCGGCGATGCCGGCGCGGACCGTCGCGCAGATCGTGCAGCGCGCGGCGCAGTTGCAGCGCACGGGTCTTGGCCCAGAACAGCAGGCTGCGCCAGCGCGACGGCAGCAGCGCCGGCGGCGGCGCCGATGCGCGCGGCTTCACTGTCGCTGGCATGAGCGTGCGTCCTCCATGTCGCTGACCGCGCTTGGCATCGCGCTACTATACGGACATGCAGGTCCGGCCCTCTACGAGCGCGCAGCGCCTTTTCGGCAGCGCGCGTTCCGGCGGATCGGTGCGCGCGCGACTGCGAGGCGACCGCCGCGCCGATACCGGACGCTCTCCTCTTTCTCCCGCTCCTGGAGTCCTGCATGAACGACACACCCGTGCCGCACCTGATCGTGGTCGGCGGTGGCTTCGCCGGCTTGTGGGCCACCCGCGCCCTGGCCAGGACGCCGCTGCGCATCACCCTGATCGACCGCCGCAACCATCACCTGTTCCAGCCGCTGCTGTACCAGGTCGCCACCGCCGGCTTGTCGGCGCCGGACATCGCCGCGCCGCTGCGGCAGATCCTGCGCCACCAGGACAACGTCGAAGTACGCCTGGGCGAAGTCGTCGACATCGACAAGCAGGCGCGGCAGGTGCGCCTGGCCGATGGGCAGACGCTGGACTACGACTACCTGCTGGTCGCCACCGGCGCCACCCACGCCTATTTCGGCCACGACGACTGGGCGACGCATGCGCCGGGCCTGAAGACCCTGGACGACGCGCTGCAACTGCGCCGGCACCTGCTGCTGGCGTTCGAGCGTGCCGAGGCGGAAACCGACCCGGCCGCGCGCGCGGCCTGGCTCAGCTTCGCCATCGTCGGCGGCGGCCCCACCGGGGTCGAGCTGGCCGGCACCCTGGCGGAGATCGCCCGGCACACGCTGAAGCACGAGTTCCGCCGCATCGACCCGGCCGAGGCGCGGGTGCGGCTGATCGAGGCCGGCCCGCGGGTGCTGTCCTCGTTCCCCGAACACCTCTCGGCCAAGGCGCAGAAACAGCTGGAGAAGCTCGGCGTGGACGTGCTGACCGGGGTCCCGGTCGCCGACATCGACGCCCATGGCTACCGCCTCGGCAGCACCTTCGTGCCGGCGCGCACCGTGGTCTGGGCCGCCGGCGTGGCCGCCTCGCCGCTGGCGAAGACCCTGCAGACGCCGCTGGACCGCAGCGGCCGCGTGCAGGTGCAGCCGGACCTGAGCGTGCCCGGCCATCCGGAGCTGTTCGTGGCCGGCGACCTGGCCGCGCTGCAGCAGGCCGACGGCCGCCCGGTTCCCGGGGTGGCGCCGGCCGCCAAGCAGATGGGCCGGCACGTCGCCGACACCCTGCGCCGGCGGCTGCGCGGCGACACCGCCAGCGTGCCGTTCCGCTATGCCGACTACGGCAACCTGGCCACCATCGGGCGCATGGCCGCGATCGTGCACCTGGGCCGGCTGCAGCTCTCCGGGGTGCTGGCCTGGTGGTTCTGGCTGGCCGCGCACGTGTTCTTCCTGATCGGCTTCCGCAACCGCGTGGTGGTGCTGCTCAACTGGGCCTGGGCGTACTGGAGCTACCAGCGCGCCGCGCGCATCATCCTCGGCGACCCGCCCGCGGCGGAGGACACGCAGGCGCAGCCCGCACCGCCCGTGGACAGGTGACACTGCAAGGCCGGGCTGCGATCCTAGCCGGCCTTTTTGCTGCAGCGCAGTGCCGTTTTGGCCACCTTCCTGTTCCTGCTCGACCTGCTGGGCACCTTCGTGTTCGCGATCAGCGGCGCCACCGTCGGCGTGCGCCATCGCCTGGACCTGTTCGGGGTGCTGGTGCTGTCGTGCGCGGCCGCGGTCTCCGGCGGCATCGCCCGCGACGTGCTGATCGGCGCCACCCCGCCGGCGGCGCTGGCCGACGTGCGCTATCTCGGCGTCGCCTGCCTGGCCGGGCTGCTGGCTTTCTACAGCCACCACACGGTCGAGCGCCTGCGCAATCCGGTGCAGATCTTCGACGCGATGGGTCTGGCGCTGTTCGCGGTCTACGGCACCAGCAAGGCGCTGGCGTTCGGCCTGGGTCCGCTCAGCGCGCCGCTGTTGGGCATGCTCAGCGGCATCGGCGGCGGCATCGTCCGCGACCTGCTGGTGGCGCGCACGCCGGTGGTGCTGCAGGCCGAGCTGTACGCGGTGGCGGCGCTGCTCGGCGGCGGCGTGGTGGCCGTGGCGCAGGTGCTGCACCTGCCGCAGCCCTGGGGCCTGGGGGTGGGTGCGGTGCTGTGCTTCGGCCTGCGCTTCATGGCGATCCGCTACGGCTGGCACCTGCCGGTGGCGCGTCCGCCGGAGTCGTGATCCAGCGCCGTGCGGACGGACTTCCGCAGCCGGCAGTCGCCAATCCGCGGGCAGCCCAGGACAAGAAAAAAGACCCGGCAATGCCGGGCCTTTTCGCGCGCTGCAATCGCTCGCCGCAGGCGACTCAGGCGACGAACAGCGCCTTCATCTTCTTCAGCGCGTTCGCCTCGATCTGGCGGATGCGCTCGGCCGACACGCCGTACTCGTCGGCCAGTTCCTGCAGGGTGATCTTGCTGTCGGCATCCAGCCAGCGGCGCTTGATGATGTCGCGCGAACGCGCATCCAGTTCCGCCAGGCCTTCGCGCAGCAGCTGCAGCTGGTTGTCCTCGCTGTCGGCGCGTTCGTAGGCCTGCGAGGGATCTTCCTCGTTGGCCATCAGATACGCGGCCGGCGACGGCGGCGCGTGGTCGTCGTCCTCGTCGGACGGCGCATCGAAACCGATGTCGCGACCGGACAGGCGCGACTCCATCTCCAGCACCTCGCGCTCGGACACGTTGAGGTCCTTGGCCACGGCGGTGACCTCGGCCGCGTTCATCCAGCCCAGGCGGGTCTTGGACTTGCGCAGGTTGAAGAACAGCTTGCGCTGCGCCTTGGTCGTGGCGACCTTGACGATGCGCCAGTTCTTCAGGATGTACTCGTGCATTTCGGCACGGATCCAGTGCACCGCGAAGCTGACCAGGCGCACGCCCATGTCCGGGTCGAAGCGCTTGACCGCCTTCATCAGGCCGATGTTGCCTTCCTGGACCAGGTCGCCCAGCGGCAGGCCGTAGCCGTTGTAGCCGCGGGCCACGTGGACCACGAAGCGCAGGTGGGAATGGACCAGTTCGCGGGCCGCGTCCAGGTCTTCCTGGTCGCGATATCGCACCGCCAGTGCACGTTCCTCGTCGGACGTCAGCACCGGGATCTGATGCACGGCGCCGATATAGGCATCCAGCGAACCGAGCGGACTGGGGATCGGGAGGTTGTTGGCAACCAATGCGTTGGAAGTAAGCGTCTGGCTCATAGGGCTCATCTTAGCAGTCTACTAATTGGACTGCTGGGTACAGTAAAAAGTTCCTGTGTTCTGTTTATGCAACATATGAATCAGGAATGACACTGCATCACAAGCCACTGAAACAATCGGGACGCATCGTCATCCCGTTCTCTGACCGCAAAAGTAGCAGCCGGTTCGCGAAAATGGCGTCCACGTCAGGCGACAGCGTCGCCCTGTCCAACCGCGGTTCAGGCGCCGCCCAGCGCCGCTTCCAGCTCTGCGCGCGGCGGCAGACTCCAGTCGATGGGGGCGGCGCCACGGCGCTTCAAGTACTCGTTGGCCGCGGAGAAATGCTTGCAACCGAGGAAGCCGCGGTGCGCCGACAGCGGCGAGGGGTGCGGGGCCTTGAGCACACGGTGGCGGCGGGTGTCGATGACCTTGCCCTTGGCCTGGGCGTAACTGCCCCAGAGCAGGAACACCAGGCCCTCGCGCTCGCGGTTGAGGGTCTCCACGACGTGGTCGGTGAAGCCCTCCCAGCCCTTGCCCTGGTGCGCGCCGGCGCGGCCTTCTTCCACCGTCAGCACCGCGTTGAGCAGCAGCACGCCGCGCTGCGCCCACGGCAGCAGGCAGCCGTGGTCCGGCCGGCGGATGCCCAGGTCGTCCTCGATCTCCTTGTAGATGTTCAGCAGCGACGGCGGCACCGGCACCCCCGGCAGCACCGAGAAGCACAGCCCGTGCGCCTGGCCGTCGCCGTGGTACGGGTCCTGGCCGAGGATCACCACCTCCACCTTTTCGAACGGGGTGGCGTCGAAGGCGGCGAAGATCTGCCGCCCCGGCGGGAACACCCGCGCACCGGCGGCCTTGCGCTGGCGCAGGAAGGTGGCCAACTCGCGCATCTCCGGACGCAGCAGCCAGTCGCCGACCTGCGCCTTCCACGACGGCTCCAGCTGGATCCGGCTTTCGTCTTCGTTGTTGCTCATCGCTTCCAGGCTCGGGACATCACATATCGGTCAGAAGGTCACCGCAATCTCGTCGAGCCGGGCCAGGCGCAACTGGAACAGCACCTTGGTGACCAGCAGGCGCTCTTCGATCGGTTTCTGCACCAGGTCATTGGCGCCGGCGCGCAGCAGCTCGGACTGGGTGTGCGGGTTGCTGTCGCCGGTCATCACCAGCACCGGCATGCGCCGCTTGCCGTAGGCGAAGTCGACGCGGATGCGCTGGACCACGTCGCGGCCGTTGAGCTCGCCTTTCAAGGTGACGTCGGTCAGCACCAGGTCGATGCGGCGGGTGGTGCGGCCCAGCGACTCGGCGGTCAGCAGGGCGAAGGCGTCTTCGGCGCTGAGCACGTGCACCACGTGCAGCTGCTGGCGCTCGAGCATGCGCTTGGTGGCTTCGGCCACCACCCGGCTGTCCTCGACGTAGAGCACGGTGGCGCCGGCCACCGGCTGCGGCTGCACGTAGCCACGAATGAAGGTGGCCAGCGCCTCGTGGCCGAGCGCCTTGTCGAAATAGTCGGTGACGTACTCGGTGAAGCGGCGCTCGACCAGGTGCTGCTGGGCGTCGCCGGAGACCACGATCACCGGCACGTAGGCCTGGCCGGCGGCCTCGCGCACGCTGCGGGCCAGGGTCAGGCCGTCGCCGTCGGGCAGCCCCAGCGAGGTGGTGACCAGGTCGACCGGGCCGGCCTCCAGCGCGGCGCGCGCCTCGGCGATGCTGGCGCAGCCGACCACGGTCACGTCGGGCAGTTCGCGGTGCAGCACGTCGGCGATCAGCTTGCGCACCAGCTTGGAGCCATCGACCACCATCACCCGGGGGGCGGCGCTGATCAGATGCTTGAGCTCGTGCCCGGCCATGTGCGCCTCAGGTGTCGGTGGGCCGCGTCTGGCGCAGGAAGTGGCCGGTCACCAGCCAGGCGCCGAGCCAGCCCAGCAGCAGGGTGCCGAGCAGGACGAAGCCGGCGTGCAACGCGTCCAGCCCGTGCAACACGAAGTGGCTACCGTAGCTGTCGGCCAGTGCCGCCAGCGGCTGGCCCAGGGCCATGCCGGAGGCGGCGAGCAGGCCCAGCGCCAGCACTCCGGCGCCGAAACCGTACCAGGCACCCAGGTACAGGAACGGGCGGCGGATGAAGCCGTCGCTGGCGCCCAGCAGTTGCAGCACGCCGATCTCCTCGCGCCGCGACTGGATGTCCAGGCGGACCGTGTTGCCGACCACCAGCACCGCGCCGGCGCCGAGCAGCAGCGATAGCACCTGCACCAGGCGTTCGCCGAAATGCAGCCAGCCGTCCAGGCGCTTGCGCCACAGCGCGTCGTGCTGGACCAGGTCGGCCTGCGGCAGCGCGGTCAGCGCGGTCGCCAGCGGGGTGTCGTCGGCCGCGGCGGGGGTGACGATCAGCAGCGTCGGCAGCGGGTTGTCCTGCAGCGCGTCCAGCGCTTCGCCGAGGCCGGCGCTGTCGCGCAGCTCGGCCATGCCCTCGGCCGGCGTGCGCAGCGTCACCGCGGCCACGTCGCCACGGCCGCGCAGGGTCTGCGCCAGCGCCTGCGCCGCGGCGGCGTCGACGTCGGTCTTCAGGAACACGTTGATGTCGCGCGACTGCTGCACGCTGCCGGCGAACTGCTTGAGGTTGTCCAGGGCGATCGACAGGCCCAGCGGCAGGGTCAGCGCCAGCGCCATCACCGCCATGGTCAGCAGCGTGGCCCACGGCTTGCGCATGGCGCGGCCGAGGCTGTAGACGATGCTGTGCAGGTGGTGGTCCCACCACACGCCCAGCCGCGAGGGCGCCGCGGCGCCGGCGTTGCGCGCGCTCATTCGGCCAAGTCCTGCGGCGAGATGTCGTCGACCAGGCGGCCGTGGTCCAGGATCAGCACGCGCTTGCGCATCTGCTTGAGCAGGGCCAGGTCGTGGCTGACCACCAGCACGCTGGTGCCACGCGCCGGCAGTTCGGCGAACAGCTGCATGATCTCCGCGGCCAGGGTCGGGTCGAGATTGCCGGTGGGTTCGTCGGCGACCAGCAGCCGCGGTTCGCCGACCATCGCCCGGGCGATGCCGACGCGCTGCTGCTCGCCGGCCGACAGCTGCGAGGGCAGCGCCTTCTCGCGATGGCCCAGGCCCATGCGCTCGAGCACCGAGCGCACGCGCTTGCCGATCTCGGCGCGACGGGTGCCGCGCAGGATCAGTGGCAGCGCGACGTTCTCGGCGATGCTGCGGTCGGTGAGCAAGCGGTGGTCCTGGTAGACCGCGCCGACCTCGCGCCGGTGCAGCGGCACGCGGCGGCCGCGTACCTTCAGCAGGTTGCGCTCGCCGAACAGCACGGCGCCGCGCGAGGGCCGCTCGCTCAGGTGGATCAGCTTGAGCAAGGTGCTCTTGCCGGCACCGGAATGGCCGGTGACGAACAGCATCTCGCCCTCCTCGACCTCGAAGCTGACGTCCACCAGCGCCGCGTGGCCGCCGGCGTACTGTTTGCTGACATTGTCGAACCGCAGAACGCTCATCCGGCGATTATGCCGGAGCGGCTGGGGTGTTCGTCCACCGCGCGCGTCGCACGCGGCGGACGGCCGGTCCGGCTCAGGAGCTGGACACCAGCGAGCGCAGCTTGCGGCCCAGGCGGGTCAGGAACGAATCGTTCTTCGCCGCCGCACCACGCTCGGCCTGGCGCGCGGCCTTGACCGGGGTGGCCACGACCTGCACCGGCTTGGCCGGGGCCGCGGCCGCCGGCGCGGCGCTGCCGTTGCCGGCCGGTGCACCCTCGGCACCTTCCAGCGGGCGCCCACCGCGACGGCGACGGCGCTTGCGCGGCGGACGCTCGCCTTCGACCGCGGGCGCTGCGCCCTCGGCCGACGCAGCGCGCGGCGGCTTGGGGGCAGGCGCCGGCGCGGCGGCAGCCGGCGCAGTGCCGTCGGCCGCAGCAGTGGTGGCATCGGCCGGACGCGGCGTGCGCGGACGCCGCGGCTTGCCGTCGGCGCTGCGCGACGATTCGCCACGGCCGCCCGGGCCGCTGCGGCCGCCGCCGGGCTTGCCGCGACCGCCGCCGCGACGCTGCTCGTCGGCCTCGCGCTGGGCGCGGGCCTCGCGGAAGATCTCGCCGATGCTCTCCTCGCCATCGGCCTCGGTGGCCTCGCCCTCCACCGGCGCGCGCGGGGTGCGCGGCAGCGCCACCAGCAGCTCGGCGGTGACCGGCTCGACCGGGATCTTCTGCTCGATGTAGGCCTCGATGTCCGGCAGGCTCATCGCGTAGCGCTCGCAGGCGAAGCTGATCGCGTCGCCCTCCTCGCCCAGCCGCGCGGTACGACCGATGCGGTGCACGTAGTCCTCGGCGTCGAACGGCAGGTCGTAGTTGTAGACGTACTTGACCCCGTCGATGTGCAGGCCGCGCGCGGCCACGTCGGTGGCCACCAGGATCTCCAGCTGGCCCTTCTGGAAGCGGTTGAGCAGGGTCTCGCGCTTCTTCTGCGGCACGTCGCCGGACAGCACGCCGACCCGGTAGCCGTTGCGCTCAAGCGCCCGCGCCACGCGCTCGACAAACGCCTTGGTGTTGACGAACACCATGGTGCGCGCGCCCTCGCTGCGCGACAGCAGACCCAGCAGCAGGGTCAGCTTCTCCTCGTCGGAGGGGAAGTAGATGCGCTGGCGCACGCGCGCGGCGGTGATGCTCTCGGTCTCGACGACGAGCTTTTCCGGCTCGTTCATGTGCTCGTAGGCCAGCTCCAGCACGCGGTGGCTGAGGGTGGCCGAGAACAGCAGGGTCTGGCGGGTACCGCGCTCGGGCATGCGCCGCAGCAGGAAGCGGATGTCCTTGATGAAGCCCAGGTCGAACATGCGATCGGCTTCGTCGAGCACGCAGATCTCGCAGGCGTGCAGCGACACCACCTTGTGCTGCTTGACGTAGTCGATCAGCCGGCCGGGGGTGGCGATGATCACGTCCACGCCCTGCTGCAGCAGTTCGCGCTGCTTGTCGTAGTCCACGCCGCCGTAGACCAGGGCGAAGCGCAGGCCCAGCTCGGAGCCGAACTTGACCGCGTCCTTGTGGATCTGGATCGCCAGTTCGCGGGTCGGGGCCAGGATCAGCGCGCGCGGATCCTCCGGCTTGCGATCGGCCAGCGCCGGGCGGCTGAGCAGGCGATTCATCACCGCCACCAGGAACGCCAGGGTCTTGCCGGTACCGGTCTGGGCCTGGCCGGCCACGTCGCGGCCGGGAAGGGCCACCGGCAGGGTCAGCGCCTGGATCGGGGTACAGCGGGTGAAGCCGGCGCTTTCGAGGCCTGCGAGCAGCGCGGGCTGCAGTTCGAACGCGGAAAAAGTCACATCGGTCAGCGGTTTGTCGCTCATCATTCCATCTTCGTGAGGCCACCCCGCCCGAAGCGTAAGGTCGCGGCTTGCATCGGTCCCGGCAGCGTCGCACACTGGCGTCTTCCATGCCGGGTCGCGCGACAGGGGGAATCCCTTGAGATCGCCGCGCAATGCCCCAGTTTACCGCAATGCGGCGGCCACCCGGTCCGGCCAGTCGCATTGGCCCAGGAGAACCCCCAAAGTGAGCGACAAGGTCCTTTACGTCGGCGACGCCGATTTCGATACCACGGTGCTGCAGTCCGACGAGCCGGTCCTGGTGGACTTCTGGGCCGAGTGGTGCGGCCCGTGCAAGATGATCGCGCCGGTGCTGGACGACCTCGCCGATGCCTACGACGGCCGCCTCAAGGTCGCCAAGGTCAACGTGGACGAGAACCGCGCCACCGCGATCAAGTACCACGTGCGCTCGATCCCGATGCTGCTGCTGTTCAAGAACGGCCAGATCCAGGCCACCCAGATCGGCGCGGTCGGCAAGGGTCAGCTGACCCAGATTATCGACAAGACCCTGGGCGGCAGCGCCGCCTGACGCCCGCTGCCGGCACCGCTCCGCAACCGGAGCGGCGCCGCGGCAGCCCGGCCGGCGCAGCATCGCCGGCGGCTGAATCGCCCACGAACGCCTGCTTGCCGTGCCTGCGTGGCGGTGATAGTGTCGATACATCCGGTGGCATTCGCACACCGCACCCCCTCTGGAAGATTCTCTCCCAGACCTCCTCCCAACCCCGTATGCCCCCACGCTGGGCGCTCGCACTCTTAGCGAGGAACACCACTTGTCCGATCACACCATGTCCGAACCCGGGAGCGCCGACGCCCCCGCCGAGAAGCGCGTGCGCAAGCCGCGCGTCAGCAAGGCCGCGAGCGGCGCGGAAGGCGCCGCCGAACACGGCGCGCCGGCACAGCCGACCCTGCCACTGAATCCCGCGCCCGCGCCTGCGCCCGTCCAGACCGAGGCGCCGCGCGCCGCGGCCCCGGAGTCGGCTCCGGCCCCGGCCTCAAGCGGCGGCCAGAGCCACGGCGGCGACGCGCCGGCCCAGCAGGGCGGCGGCCAGGCGTCCGAAGGCGGCGAGCCGCGCGAAGGCCGTGAGCCGCGCGACGGCGGCAACAACAACCGCTTCAACAATCAGAACCAGAACAACCAGAACAACCAGCAGGGCAACCGCCGCGACCGCTTCCGCAATCGCCGCGACCGCGACCGCAATCAGCGCGGCGGCGACCGCTTCCAGGACAACGGCCTGCCCAGCGACAACGGCGGCAACGAGCCGTTCGTGCCGCGCCCGCACGCCAGCGTGCCGGAAGGCTTCCCGATCTACTCGCTGAGCGATCTGAAGAAGATGCCGGCGCAGAAGCTGCTGGACATCGCCGAGCAGCTCAACATCCAGGACGGCGTGGCCCGCGCGCGCAAGCAGGACGTGATCTTCGCCCTGCTGAAGGTGCTGACCCGCCACGGCGAAGGCGTCGCCGCCGACGGCGTGCTGGAAATCCTGCCGGACGGCTTCGGCTTCCTGCGCGCGGCCGAGGCCAGCTACCTGGCCGGCCCGGACGACACCTATATCTCGCCCAGCCAGATCCGCCGCTTCAACCTGCGCACCGGCGACCACCTGTCCGGCCGCATCCGCTTCCCGAAGGACGGCGAGCGCTACTTCGCGCTGTCGATCGTCGACACCATCAACGGCGAACCGCTGGAAGCGAGCAAGAACAAGGTCCTGTTCGAGAACCTGACCGCGCTGTTCCCGCGCAAGCGCTTCACCCTGGAGCGCGGCAACGGTTCCTCGGAAGACATCTCCGGCCGCATCCTCGACCTGATGGCGCCGCAGGGCAAGGGTCAGCGCGCGCTGATCGTGTCCCCGCCGAAGGCCGGCAAGACCATGCTGATGCAGCAGGTGGCCACGGCGATCACCACCAACCACCCGGACGTGCACCTGATCGTGCTGCTGATCGACGAGCGCCCGGAAGAAGTGACCGAAATGCAGCGCACCGTGCGCGGCGAGGTCATCTCCTCGACCTTCGACGAGCCGGCCGCGCGCCACGTGCAGGTCGCCGAAATGGTGATCGAGCGCGCCAAGCGCCTGGTCGAACACAAGAAGGACGTGGTGATCCTGCTCGACTCGATCACCCGCCTGGCCCGCGCGTACAACAACGTGGTGCCGTCCTCCGGCAAGGTGCTCAGCGGCGGCGTCGACGCCAACGCCCTGCACCGCCCGAAGCGCTTCTTCGGCGCGGCGCGCAACGTCGAGGAAGGCGGCTCGCTGACCATCATCGCCACCGCGCTGGTCGAGACCGGCAGCAAGATGGACGAGGTGATCTACGAAGAGTTCAAGGGCACCGGCAACAGCGAAGTGCACCTGAACCGCCGTATCGCCGAGAAGCGCGTGTACCCGGCCATCGACATCAACCGCTCCGGCACCCGCCGCGAGGACCTGCTGATCGAGCCGGAACTGCTGCAGAAGATCTGGATCCTGCGCAAGCTGCTGCATCCGATGGACGAGATCGCGGCGATGGAATTCCTGCTGGACAAGATGAAGAACACCAAGTCCAACGACGAGTTCTTCGGTTCGATGAAGCGCTGAGTCCAGCGCCGGTTCGACCGCAGCGCCCCGCTTCGGCGGGGCGTTCGCGTTTGTGGCCATCGGCCGTACCCGGTAACGGGCCGATACAGGGTCCGACGGTCTTTCGACGTGAGCGCGGGTGAGATGTGCGGCATTCGCCCCGCCGCGCCCGCCGCCATGCCCGTCACCGCCAACACCGCCGTCAGCAAGGTCGCCCCGGTCACCCTCGGCTTCTGGGTGATGAAGATCTGCGCCACCACTCTGGGCGAGACCGGCGGCGATCTGTTGTCGATGACCCTGGATGTCGGCTATGCGCTGAGCAGCGTGCTGCTGCTCGGGGTCTTCCTGGTCTCGCTGTGGGCGCAACTGCGCGCGCGCCAATTCCAGCCATGGCGCTACTGGTGGGTGATCCTGACCACCAGCACCGCCGGCACCACGCTGTCGGACTACATGGACCGCAGCCTGGGCCTGGGCTACGCGCAGGGCGCGCTGCTGCTGGTGAGCCTGCTGGTCGCGGTACTGGCGACCTGGTGGCTGTGCGAACGCAGCCTGTCGGTCGCGCGGATCGGCAGAGGCCGTGCCGAGGTCTTCTACTGGCTGGCGATCCTGGTCTCCAACACCCTGGGCACCGCGCTGGGCGATTACCTGGCCGACAGTTCGGGGCTGGGTTTCGCCGGCGGCGCGCTGCTGATCGCGGCGCTGCTGGCGGCAATCGCCCTGGCCTACGCGTTCACCCGGGTCTCGCGCACGGCGCTGTTCTGGGCGGCGTTCGTGCTGACCCGCCCGTTCGGCGCGACTCTCGGCGACCTGCTCAGCAAGCCGGCCGGCAAGGGTGGCCTGGACCTGGGTACGGTCGGTGCGTCGCTGCTGCTGGCCGGACTGTTGCTGGCGGTGCTGGTCGTCTCGACGCGACGCCGCGACGACGACCGCCGCGCCGCGCGCTAACGTCGGCGGGTGGTCTACGCGGGGCAGCCCGGCCTGTAAGACCGGGCGAACACCGTCGCCGATCAACCGCCCTGCAGCGGCGTCAGCAGGCGCGGGCCGCCGTTGCCGGCCATGTACACGCCACCGGCCGGCAGCAGGTCCGGCGAGAAGCCGGCAGCATCCTCGTCGGCACTCCACGGCGCGCGCTGGCGCGGGCCAGGCACGTAGCTCATCCAGCGGCCATAAGCCGACGGCGCACCCTGGCGGGGCTGGTCGAGCAGCGCGTAATCGACTGGCACGCGCACGTTCCAGTACGGCGCATCCACGTGCTTGCCTTCGCTCGGCGGGCGGAAGGTCCACTTGCGCGCCGCGCCGAGCGCGCTCTTGCCCAGCACGTCGCGCAGTTGCTGCATCTGCCGCTCGGACGCCACCACGCGCAGGTTGACCTGCTCTACTGCGGCGTCGGCGACGCGACCATCGCGGCCCACTTTGAGCACCAGGTACGCCGAGCCCGCGGCACCGACGCTGTAGGCGGCTTCCGGATAGGCCGGCGGCTTCATCTGAATCGCGGTCACCACGCTGTGATCGCTCGGATCGTAGCGGGTAAAGTCGGCACTGCGGATCTCGATCTGATAGTCGTCGCCTTGCAGGCGTTTAGCGACCAGGCGCAGGGTCATCGGCGCGCGCGCCGGCACCGGCTTGCCATCGCGCATGCCCGGCTCGAACTTCCACTGCATCACGCTGTTGCGGACGAAGCCGACCACGCCCTCGGGCAGACGCTCCTGCTGGTCCAGCGCCAGCGCCGACACCGCGCCGCTGGGTTCGATGTCGATGGTGCCGCTCACCAGCATGCTGCTCTCGATCTGCTTGCGCACCGCGCCCGGGCCGACTCCGTCGGCGGCAACGGCAGTCGATGCCAGCAGCAGCGACAGCACGGCGCTCCAGCGCCACCACGAACGGAGAGATCGACGGTGCATCGCGCATTCCTTTGCCTGAGATGAGGCGCCGATTACAACGCACTGGCGGCCCGCCGGCAACTCAGGCCAGGCGCAGCGCATCCGGGTAAGGCGGCGCGTCCGGATAGTCGTCCTCGCGCAGCCGCGCCTGCAGGTCGCGCCACCACTGCGGATCGAACAGCTCGCCGTGCGCATGCCGCACCGCCTCCAGCGAGGCCGCGGGCAGGCCCATGAACATCGCGAAGCGCTCCGGAAACACGTCGCGCGGGGCGACGTGGAACCAGGGTTCGGCGGACATCGCCTCTTCCTCGTTGCGCGGCTGCGGCCAGTCGCGGAAGTTGCAGTCGGTGACCAGGCACAGTTCGTCGTAGTCGTAGAACACCGCCCGGCCCTGCCGCGACACGCCGAAGTTCTTCAGCAGCATGTCGCCGGGGAAGATGTTGTTGCGGGCCATGTCCTTGATCGCCTGCGCGTAGTCCAGCGCCGCCTCGCGCGCGGCCTCGGCGCCCTGCTCGCGCAGGTACAGGTTCAACGGGCGCAGGCGCCGCTGCACGTAGCACAGCTCGACGATCAGGTCGTCGCCGTCCTCGCGCAAGCTGCGCGCGCAGCCCTCCATCAACTCTTTCAGCAGCGCCGGCGCGAAACGCGTGCGCGGGAAGCGCAGCGAGCGGTACGGCTGCGCGTCGAGCAGGCGGCCGACGCGATCGAGGTTGAACACCAGCGCGTACTTCTCCTCGACCTCTTCGCGGCTCATCGTCTTCGGATAGGCGAAACGGTCGCGGATCAGCTTGAACACCAGCGGGTAGCTGGGCAGGGTGAACACCGCCATGACCATGCCCGGCGTGCCCTCGGCATGCACCAGCTGTTCGTTGGGATGCGCCTGGAAGTGGCGAAAGAAGGTGCGGAAGCGCTCGGTCTTGCCCTGCTTGGCGCGGCCGAGCATGGTGTACAGCTCGTCGATCGGCTTGTGCGGCAGCAGACTGCGCAGGAACACCACCGCATCGCCGACGGTGGCCAGGTCGGCCTGGAAATAGCTGCGCGAGATGCCAAACAGCTGCGCCACGTCGTTGCGCTTGGTCAGTACCGCTTCGGCGCGCAGGCCTTGTTCGTCGTTGACCAGGGCGATCACGCAGGGCGAGAAGCGGTGTTCGCCGAACACACGGCCGATCAGGTAAGCCCGGCGCTCGCGATAGAACACCGTCTCCAGCAGTTCGATGCCGCGCACCGGGTTCTCGCCCCAGTGGGCGAGGTCGTCCTGCAGCCGCACCGCGATGGCCGCCGCGCAGCGCGTGCGGTGCGCGTACGGCACGTCGAACCGGTAGTCGCCGAGCACACGCACGAACGCGTCCACCGGCCGCGCCTCGGACACCACGTAGTTGTGCCGCGCCACCGGGTGGGTGATGGCGTCGGTGGGCTCGATGTCCAGTGCCACGAACTCGATCTGCGCGTCCACGCCCTGGGTGCGGAAGAAGCGCCGGGTCAGGGTGTTGTAGAAGGTCTTGTACAGTTCCTGGTCGATCAGCGCGGCGATCAGCTCGGCGTAGTGGTCGCGCGCGCGGATCCACAGCGCACGATCGTGCGCCTGGCCCAGCAGCACCGCGCGCAGGCGCAGCATGCACTCGGCGATGCATTGGTCGTACAGCGCGATGCGTTCGATCGCATCCTCGCGCGCCGCGCTCCAGTCGCGCGCCTCGAAGCGCTGGCGCGCACGCGAGGAGATCTGCGCGAAGCGCGCGTGGTAGTCCTCGAACGCCTCGAAGACGATGCGGCCGATGACCAGGGCACGGCGTTCGGACGGCAGCGGCAGCGGCGTGGAGGGCATGCCCGCAGTGTACCCAGGTGGTGGCGTCGCGCGGGTGTCGGGCACCCTGCCACGCTCCGCCTCGTGCGCACATCCAGCGGCCCGCTTCGCCAGGATCGAGCCGGACGCAGGTCGGCCGTAGAAGCGGCTTCAGCCGCGACCGGCCGCACCGGGAACGCCCTGTCGCGGCTGAAGCCGCTCCTACCGAACGTTTCCTGCGCCGGAAACGCAAAGGGCCGCCCCGAGGGGCGGCCCTTGCGTCACATCGAGTTCGGGCGATCAGGCGTTCAACGTCGCCAGGGCGTCGTTGAGGGTCTTGCTCGGCCGCATCGCCTTGCTGACCAGATCCAGGTTCGGGCGGTAGTAGCCCTGGATGTCGACCGGTTGCCCCTGCACGCCGTTGAGCTCGGCGACGATGGCCGCTTCCTGCTCGGTCAGCTGCTTGGCCAGCGGGGCGAAGCGCGCCTTCAGCACGGCGTCCTCGTCCTGCGCGGCCAGCGCCTGCGCCCAGTACATGGCGAGGTAGAAGTGGCTGCCGCGGTTGTCCAGCCCGCCGACCTTGCGCGAGGGCGACTTGTCGTTGTCCAGGAACTGGCCGTTGGCCTGGTCCAGGGTGCGCGCCAGCACGCCGATGGCGGCATCGTGGTGGCGCTGGCCCAGGTGCTCCAGCGACGCGGCCAGGGCCAGGAACTCGCCCAGCGAATCCCAGCGCAGGTAGTTCTCTTCGACGAACTGCTGCACGTGCTTGGGCGCCGAACCGCCGGCACCGGTCTCGAACAGGCCGCCACCGGCCATCAGCGGCACGATCGACAGCATCTTGGCGCTGGTGCCCAGCTCCATGATCGGGAACAGGTCGGTGAGGTAATCGCGCAGCACGTTGCCGGTGACCGAGATGGTGTCCTCGCCCTTGCGGATGCGCTGCAGCGAGAACGCGGTGGCCTCCACCGGCGGCAGGATGCGGATGTCCAGGCCGTTGAGGTCGTGATCCTGCAGGTAGCGCTCCACCTTCTGGATCATCAGCGCATCGTGGGCGCGCTGCGGATCCAGCCAGAACACCGCCGGGGTGGCGCTCAGGCGCGCGCGCTCGACCGCCAGCTTGACCCAGTCCTGGATCGGTGCGTCCTTGGTCTGGCACATGCGCCAGATGTCGCCGGCTTCCACCGCATGCTCCAGCAGCACCGTGCCGCCGGCATCGGTGACGCGCACGGTGCCGTCGACCGGGATCTGGAAGGTCTTGTCGTGCGAACCGTATTCCTCGGCCTTCTGCGCCATCAGGCCGACGTTGGGCACGCTGCCCATGGTGGCCGGGTCGAACGCGCCGTGCAGCTTGCAGTCCTCGATCACCGCCTGGTACACGCCGGCGTAGCAGCGGTCCGGGATCACCGCCTTGGTGTCCTGCAGCTTGCCTTCGGCGTTCCACATCTTGCCGGAGTCGCGGATCATCGCCGGCATCGACGCATCGACGATCACGTCGCTGGGCACGTGCAGGTTGGTGATGCCCTTGTCGGAGTTGACCATCGCCAGCGCCGGACGCTGCGCGTACAGCGCCTGCAGGTCGGCCTCGATCGGCGCACGCTGCGCCTCCGGCAGGCTGGCAATGCGCGCGTACAGGTCGCCGATGCCGTTGTTGGCATCGAAGCCCACCTGCTTGAGCGTGGCGGCATGCTTGTCCAGCACGTCGCGGTAGAACGCTTCGACGACCACACCGAACATGATCGGGTCGGAGACCTTCATCATCGTCGCCTTCAGGTGCAGCGAGAACAGCACGCCCTGCTGCTTGGCATCGGCGATCTGCGCCTGCACGAAGGCGGCCAGCGCACGCTTGCTCATCACCGCCGCGTCGATCAGCTCGCCGGCCTGCACCGCGGTCTTTTCCTTCAGCACGGTCACCGCGCCGTCCTTGCCGACCAGCTCAATCTTGATGCTGCCAGCCTGTTCGATCAGCGCCGAACGCTCGCTGCCGTAGAAATCGCCGGCGTCCATGTGCGCCACGTGCGACTTGGACTCGGCGCTCCACGCGCCCATGCGGTGCGGGTGCTTGCGCGCGTAGTTCTTCACCGAGGCCGGCGCGCGGCGATCAGAATTGCCCTCGCGCAGCACCGGATTGACCGCACTGCCCTTGACCTTGTCGTAGCGCGCCTTTGCTTCTTTCTCTTTCTCGTCCTTCGGCTCGTCCACGTAGTCCGGCAGCGCATAACCCTGCTGCTGCAGTTCCTTGATCGCGGCCTTGAGCTGCGGCACCGAGGCGCTGATGTTGGGCAGCTTGATGATGTTGGCTTCCGGCGTGGTCGCCAGCTGGCCCAGCTCGGCCAGGTCGTCGGCGATGCGCTGGTCCTCGCGCAGGTAGTCGGGGAACTGCGAAATCAGGCGGCCGGCCAGCGAGATGTCGCGGGTCTCCACGGCGATGCCGGCAGTGCCGGCGAACGCGGCGACGATCGGCAGCAGCGACTGCGTCGCCAGGTACGGGGCTTCATCGGTGAGCGTGTACAGGATCTTGGGCGTATTCGACATGACGCGACGGATGACCTCTGGCAGGGGGAAATAGGCAGCACCGACAGTACGGCGGCGTATGTTTTCTTGTAGTTTCGCGATGCCGCCAACCGCCGGACATCGGCCGTCCATTGTCGCGTGTCTGCCGGCTGCGGGCAAAGCGCGGGGTCCGCCGTCCGCCAGCGCGGTTCATGCGCGCTCCATCACTGGGAGGGCGCTTCAATCCGCGGGGTGCCGATGGACGCCGTGCGTGGATCGACACCTGCGGCTCACGCCGCCGGACGAATGTCGGGAGCGGGCGTGAGCAGTGATGCGGCGCCACCCGTCTCTGCCGAATGACAGCACACCATGCGGCCGGGCTCTCTCTCGCGGCGCCCAAGATCATCTCCGCGATTAAGCGCCGCCTGTGTAGATCGGAGTCGCTCTACAGCTCGACCGCCAACCGGCGTGGCCGCGCTACGCCTTCCTGGGAGTCATCCGCCTACCTGGATAGCCGACCTCAGACGTACCCGAGCCCGCGCCAGTAGTCCAGCGGACGCCTGGCGGGCACGCCCAACGACGCCGCAATCTCGAGAATGCGCGGCACGTCGCGCCGGTAGACCACAAACAGGTGCTGGTCTTCGGTGGTCATATCGTCGATGTCCACCACGTCGTAGCCATCGCCTTCGTCCGTCCATTCGGCAAGGTGGCGATCCAGCCAGGTGAAGTACTCGGTCTGCGTCCCCACGTTCTTGGGAAAGGCAGGGAATGCGTCGCCCATCATCTGGCAGAGCTCGTGGTGGACATCGATCATCTTGTCGCCGTTGGCGGAGTAACGCTCCATCGCCGCGGTGATCGCGACTGCATACGCCTGTTCCTCGCACTCGGTCCACTCCAGCTCCGGCAGGAAGGCTTCGATGTCCCGAACGATCTCGCTTCGTTCGTCGGGTTCGGTGCTGCCGGAAGAAAGAAGCTCGACGAGTTCCAAGAGGGGTGCGTTCATTGCGCTCACTGACGGCTAAAGGATGATCGACGCCCAGCCCAGGCCGGCCATCCACCCAAGGCGAATCGGCCCGACCGCAACACTGGACACGCAGAAAAAAGCGCGCCGGAGCGCACCACGCGCGGCACTATAGCCGCTGGTGTTTGACATGCAAGTGTCCGTGGAGCGAAACACCCGGCCGCCACCCGGCACGGATGCAAGGCGTGGAGTACCGGGGCGACCGCGCTCAGTACGTGCCGTCGAACGCAAAGATCGGCGTGCGCTGGCGCCACGCGCCCGCGGTGAAATCCGGGAATGCGACGGTCTGGAAGCCGCTGGCGATCGACTGTTCGGACAGCGGGGTGATCGCGCTCCAGGTCACGGCGTCGTAGATGTCGATCGGCATCGGTGCCCTCGCCTTCAGTGCTTCGACGAAGGCGTGGATGACGAACCAGTCCATGCCGCCGTGGCCGGCGCCGGCCGCGGTGGCGGCGTAGCGCGTCCACAGCGGGTGTTCGTATTGGTCCTGGTAGGGCTTGAACGCTTCCCATTGGTGCGGCGGGCTGCGGCCTTCGAGGTGGATCGACTGGTTGAGATCCATCCACAGGCCCTTGGTGCCCTGCACGCGGAAGCCCATCGAGTAGGGACGCGGCAGCGAGGTGTCGTGCTGCAGCAGGATGGTCTCGCCGTTGGCGCAGGCCAGGGTGGTGGTGACGACGTCACCCAGCTTGAACGCCACCTTGGTGCTGGGATGGGTGTTGCCGCCGCTCTTGGCCACGGTGTAGTCGTGCAGGCCGCGGGCCTTGCTGGCGAACGCGTTGAGGTGGGTGATGCGGTTGCCGCGGTTGATGCCGGCGTACATCGCGCACGGGCCGATGCCGTGGCTGGGATACAGCTCGCCACTGCGCTGCACCGAATGCGCGGTGCGCCAGCGCGCTTCGCTCCAGCCCTTGGCGCCGAACTCCACGCCGCTGTCGTAGGGCTGGTCCGGGTCGCCGGAGTTGAACTTCACCCCGCGCAGATCGTGCTGGTAGCCGGCTTGCAGATGCACCAGTTCGCCGAACAGGCCCTGCCGCACCATCTGCAGCGCGGCCATCACGTCGCGGCGGTAGCAGACGTTCTCCAGCAGCATGTACGGGGTGCTGGTGGCGAGCTGGGCGTTGAGCACGTCCCAGTGGTCCTGCAGGGTGATGCCGGCCACCACCTCGCAGCCGACCGCCACGCCGGCCTGCATCGCCGCGATCGCCATCGGTGCATGCCACTCCCAGGGCGTGGCCACGATCACGCCATCCAGGCCCTTGTGCGCCAGTACGCGCTTCCATGCATTGGCGTCGCGGTCCTGGCCGTAGGCGGTGGGTGCGGGCTTGCCGGCCTTGGCGACCATGGCCATGGCGCGGCCGAGCATGATCGGCTCGCTATCGCACAGGGCGACCAGTTCCACGTCGTCGCGGCGCAGCAGTTCGGTCAGCAGCACCTGACCGCGCATGCCGGTACCGATCATGGCCAGGCGCAGGGTGCGCTTGCGCGCCCAGGCCGGTGTCTGCGGCAGCAGGCTGCTGGCGGCGATGGCAGCGCCGGCGGCGATGAAGTCGCGTCGTTTCATGATGTGCGGTCTCCTCTGGGATGCGCGCCGGCGTCGGCCGGCACGCATGCTGCTGCAGGTGCGCTCACTTGAAGCGGTAGCCGATGGTCACGCTGTAGCCGCGGCCGAAGATGGTGGCGTAGTCGCTGGAATCGCCCAGGAAGCTGTTCGGATCGTAGAACGGCAGGCGGTCGAACAGGTTCTTGACGGTGAAGCTCAGGTTCCAGGCGTCGTCCGGGCGCCAGGTGACGCTGAGGTTGGCGGTCCACCACGACGGCGCGCCATCGCACTTGCTCGGCTGCAGCTTGAGGTAGCCGGCGGTGCAGGTCTGCGGGTTGTTGTCCTCGGCGTCGATCCGGTCGGTGGCCCACTTGGTGCCGCCGACGTAGTTGACGAACATGCTGGTGGTGACCTGGCGGTAGGTCCAGTCGGCGTTGAGCGTGGCGCGCAGGCGCGGGTTGTTGTAGTAGCCGACCACGTCGCCGTAGTACCAGCCGCTGTCCTGGTCCATGTAGAAGCGGTTGCGGTTGGCGATGGTGGCGGCCAGGCCGATGTTCAGCCCGCCCCACTGGCCGAGCGAGAAGCGGCTGCGCGCGTCGATGTCGAAGCCGTCGACCAGGGTCTTGCCGCGGTTGCGGTACTGGCCGACCACACTGGCGACATTGCCCACGCTGTAGCCCGGCAGCGTGCCCGGGCAGGCCACGCCGCTGGACGGATCGGCGCACATCGCCGCCAACTGCGCGAGATTGGCGCGGTCGCTGTCGGTGATCGGTGAACGGGTCATGGCGGTGATGTCGCCGGCGCGGCGGTAGTCCGGGGCGACGATCTCGTTGTCGCGATAGATGAACCAGTAGTCGGCCGAGACCGACAGCCAGTTGGCCGGCTCGTAGACGAAACCGAGCGTGGCGATCTTGGCCTTCTCCGGCTTCAGGTCCGGGTTCGGCTGGGTCATGCGCGCCACGGTGCGGCTGCAGTCGGCATTGAGCAGGCTCTTGCCCAGGTCCACGTCGCCGCTGCGGCGCGACTGCAGCAGCAGGTTGGCGATGGCATTGGTCTCGCCGCAGCGCACCTCGTCGCGGTAGCCGCCCAGCTGCGCATAGACGCCGCCGCTGCCGGACTCGGCCAGGCTGGGCGCGCGGAAGCCGGTGGAATAGGTGCCGCGCAGCAACAGTTGCTCGAAGGCCTGGTACTTGAAGCCGACCTTGGGCGCGAGGTTGGTACTGAAGTTCGGGTACTTGTCGGCGCGCAACGCGGCGTCGAGTTCCAGCTTGTCGGTGATCGGCGCGACGGTCTCGGCGAACAGCGCATAGGTGTTGCGCTTGCCGTCGAACCAGGAGCCGCCCTGCTGGGTGATCAGGCCGTTGGCCGCGTCCGGGTTGCCGGGGGTGTAGAAGGTCTCGCGGCTGGCGTTGAAGCCGAACGCGGCGCGCATCTCGCCGGCCGGCAACTGGAACAACGGGCCTTCGATCTTGCCGTCGAGGGTGTGCAGGCGCGTCCACGATTCGATGTCGAAGGTGGGGAATGCTTCGCGGATCAGCGCGGCGTTGGCGGCGCTGATCTCGCCGAACCTGTACGCCGGGTGGTCGGAGATGATCACCCGGCCGGTGCCCGGGTCGATGGTGAACGGGCCGAACGCCTTCTCGAAGCCTTTCACGTTGACGTTGACGGTCTGGTAGGTGACCGAGTGGGTACCGGCGGTGGCGAAGGCGGTTTCCCAGTTCCAGTCGCCGAAGCTACCGCGCGCGCCGCCGAGCACGCGGTAGCTCTTGTCGGTGTTGCGCTGGCCGAAGTAGTCGGGGCCGGCGTCCTGCAGCAGGTACTGCAGGCCGACCACGCCGCCCATCATCGCCTTCAGCTGCGGGCTGGCATGGTTGTACTCGTTGTTGGGCCCGAGGAACGGATACAGGAACTGGTTGACGGTGTTGCCGGTGTTGCGCGAGAACCAGCTGGTGGGGTTGCCGGTGGTGGTGTTGAACGCGCGTGGGGTGCCGCCGTTGGCGCGCAGGTCGATGTCGGTGTAGGTGGCCTCGGCGAACAGTTCGGTGCTGGCGCCGACCAGGAAGGTGCCGTTGAGGTAGGCCGTGTTGCGTTCGGACTTGGCGCCGGCGTCGATCTCGTTGTTCAACCAGGTTTCCCACACGCAGCGCGGGCCGGCGGCCTCGCTGGTCAGCACGTTCTGGCAGTCCGGTGCGGCTTCCTGCACGCGGCGCCCGGTGACCGGGTCGAAGGCGAAGTAGCTGCCCGGGTTGAACTGGCCCGGCTTGCTGCCCACGCCCAGGCGCAGGTTGGTCAGGTAGTTGGGATTGTTGACGTAGTACTGCGCCGGGCGCTTGTCGTAGAAGTCGCGCAGCGGGATCGCATCGCGCCGGTACACGTTGACCGCGCCGTAGACGTTGAAGCGGTTCTCGGTGAGGTCGCCGAAGCCGGCGGTGATGCTGGCCTGGTGCTCGCCGTAGGAGTCGATGCGGCTGGAGGTGTCGTTGCTGAAATTGATCTCCGCACCCTGGAAGTTGCGCTTGGTGATCACGTTGATGACGCCGGCCACCGCGTCGGTGCCGTACACCGCCGAGGCGCCGTCGGTGAGCACTTCCATGCGCTCGATCGCCGCGGCCGGGATCGCATCGATGTTGACGAACTGGGTCTGGAAGCCGGCCGGCGCGCCGTAGTACGACAGGCGGCGGCCGTTCAACAGCACCAGCGTGCCCTGCGCGCCGAGGCCGCGCAGATTGGCCTGCGAGGCGCCATCGGAACCGGTGAACAGCGAGCGCGCGTCCTGTTGCGCCGGCCGCGCCGCGGGCAGGTTGTCGAGCACCTGCAGCAGGGTGCGCGCGCCCATCGCCTGGATGTCCTGCTTGCTGATCACCTGCACCGGCGAGGCGGTCTCCACGTCGGTGCGGCGGATGTTGGAGCCGGTGACTTCGACCCGGGCCAGGTCGGTGGCGGCCTGACTGTCCTGTGCGGCGGCGGGTTGCAGGGCGGCGAGCAGGACACCGGCGATGGCCAGGGTCAACGGAGCGAGCGGGCGACAGCGGGGATGGCGGTGACGGGCGGGCAACATCGGGGTTCTCTCCTGGCAGGGTGCGGCGCGAACGCGGAATCGGCGGGCAAAGCGCTCCCGGGCCACGGCCGGGCGGCCGCAGTCGGGAAAGGCGGGGGAGGAGCGGTGTTACGGGGCGGTCATGGGGCGACGAAGCTGGCGGTGTCGCCCTCCTGACCGATCAGCACGGCGTTGGCCCAATTGGCGCAGACCTGGGCAGGCTGCGGACCCTGCGCGCCGAGCGTGCGCAGGCTCAGCGTGGACAGGCCGCGGATGTCCAGTTCCGGCTTGACCACGCCCGGCGCGCTGACCAGACCGCTGTCGTAGAGCAGGCGGCCATCGCCCCAGACCTGGAACTGCAGGCCGCCGGCGCTGCGGCAGGCGTCGTCGATGCCCAGGTCGGCGCGCAGCAGGCGCCAGTCGCCGTGCAGGCGCAGGTCGAGGCGGCTGTCGGCGCCCACGCCCAGGCCGCGGCGGAACTGCAGCCCGTTCATGCGCATGCCGGCATCGCCGCGCAAGGCCTGGTCGGCACGCACGCGACCGGCCAGCGCCGCCGGCAACGCCAGTTCGGACAAGTAACGCTGCTGCGCCGGCCGTTCCGGCGCCGGGTGCTCGAGGATGTGGAAGGTGGACAGCGCGATCGGGCCGACGTCGCGCGGCTGCAGCGCGTCGAAGGCGCGCGGGCGGCGCTGCGCGGCGACGACCATCGGATCGTTGCTGTCGGCGCCGTCGCCCTCGGGGTTCTGCACGCTCAGCACGCGGAAGCGCAGCAGGCGGCCGGCATGCGCGGGGAAGTCGATGCGCTGCATGCCTTCCTGCAGGCGCAGATGGCCGCGCGCCACCGGCTCGCCCCACTCGCCGTTGCTGTCGCCCAGGTAGACCTCGTAGTCGCGCACCTGGCCGTGCTTCCAGTTCTTGTCGTTGCGCGGCGCCAGCTCGATGCCGTCGATCATCTTGCGCTCGCCGAAACCGATCACCCATTCGTGCGCGCCGGTGCGCACGGCCTGGTTGCGCACGCTGCGGAACCAGGTGCCCGGGTCGTCGTCGAAGGCGTTCTCCAGCGGGTGCCCGGGCTCCTCGGCCGGGCGGTTGACCACCAGCAGGCTGTCGGCGGGCAGCGCGCGGCCCAGCTCCGGCGCCGGCGGATAGGCGTCGTCGGCCGCAGCGGCGGCGACCGGGAAGTCCAGCCGCAGTTGCAACGGCTGACGGATGTCCTGCACGGCGGTGCGCACGTGCACGGTGCCGCGGCGCTCCTTGGCGTCGAAGTACCAGCCTTCGCTGGCCTGGGCGAGGGCCGCGGCGTCGGCGAGCGCGGGCAGCGCGCGTTCGCCGACCTGCACCGACCGCGGCGCCTGCCGCGCGAGCACGCGCAAGGCATAGCGGCGCTGCGGCAGCTGTCCGGCGTAACGGCCTTGCACCGGATCGATCCATACCTGCACCGGGCCGCTGCCCTGCGCCGGCGCCTGCATGCGCACCACCTGCGTGCTGGACTCGCCCTGCTGGTAGCGGCGGGTGTTGCCGTCGTCCTCGTACAGCGTGTACTGCGAGGCCCCCTGCGGATACAGGTCGAAGGTCACCTCGTCCAGCGGCTTCTCGCCGTCGTACAGCATCGCCGGGTACATCGGCAGGATCGCGCCGGCACGCACGAACAGCGGCAGCGTGGCCAGGTCGACCTGGCGATCGAGCTGACGGCCATCGGCGCCGGCCTGCACGCGGCGGCCGTCCCAGTAGTCGATCCAGCCGCCGGCCGGCAGATGGATGTCGCGCCGCCAGCCGCGGCTGGCCGCCTGGCTGCGGTATACCGGCGCCACCAGCAGGTCGCGGCCGAGCAGGAACTGGGTCTTGTAGGTCTCGTCCTGTGCGTGCGGATCGCGTGGGTCCTCCCACATCAATCCGCGCACCGGCGGCGCGCCGGTCTGCGCGGCGTCGTGCACCAGGCCGTACATGTACGGGGTCAGGCGCATTTTCAGCTTCAGGTAATCGCGGTTGATGCTGCGGTACGGCTCGTCGTACCACCACGGATGCTTGCGCGCGTTCGACGACCAGCCGCTCATGCCCATCAGCACCGGGGTGAAGGCCTTCCACTGCAGGTCGCGGGTGAAGGTCTCGGCACTGCCGCCGAAGATCGCATCCACGTCGCCGGCGGCGTAGGCCATGCCCGACAGGCCGGAGCCGATCAGGGTCGGCACGTGCCAGCGGATGTAGTCCCAACTGCTGCTCTGGTCGCCGGTCCAGGCCACCGCGTAGCGCTGGATGCCGGCCCAGCCCATCACCGTCCACAGGAACGGGCGCGCATCGGAGTTGGCGAGGATGCCGTCGTAGGCCTGGTGGTTGGCGTCCATCGCGAACTGGTAGCCCTTGCCCGTCCAGGCCACGTCCAGCTTCTGCACGCGGCTGCCGGCCTTGCCGACTTCCCAGGCGATCTTGTCCACGCCGTTCTCGGTCCACAGGCCGGTGCGGAAGCCATAGCGGGCCAGGCCCTGCACGGTCTCCGGCAGCCTGGTGTAGCCGCAGCCGTAGCCGTCGTTGGGCAGGATCCAGCCGCCGGGCATGTCGTGCTCGCGGTATTGCCGCGCCACGCTGTCGACCACGTCCGGGGTGGTGCCGGTGGGGCCGTCGTGCCAGCCGTCGGGCACGGTGCCGGGCTTCTTGGCGTTGTCGCCGTCGTTGTAGCAATCGGCATCGCCGTAGGACAGCGACCAGCGCGCCAGCATGCTCGGGCGGCCGGTCAGCCGGGTATAGCGCTCGATCAGGGCCGGCAGGTCGGCGCCGACGAAGTAGTAGGCGTCGAAGCGGTCTTCGCGGTGCAGCAGCGTGGCCTGGTCGGGCTGGCGCAGGTCGTAGCTGCCGTCGCTCCAGGTATTGCGCAGCATGCCCCAGCCGCGGCTGCTGAGCAGCATCGGCGCCGGGCTCGGGCGATCGCCCTCCTCCCAGCCGCCGGAATACGACACCTCCAGTTCGCGGCCCTTGAACTCGAAGCGCCCGTTCTGCTGGCCGCCGCCGTAATAGGCTTCGTCGGCCTGCGAGGACAGCACCTGCACGCTCTGCGTGGCGTCCAGGTCCAGCGGCTGCAGTTCCTGCCACAGCGCGACGGCGCGGCCCTGTTCCAGCCGCTCCAGGCGCAGTCGCAGCGGTTGCCGCTGCACGTGCAGCACCAGCGCGTCGGTGCGCACGCGCAGCTCCTGCGCATCGTCTTCCAGCTGCGCCTGCACCGCGGCCTTGGGCTGCGGCAGCACGATCGGCGTGGCCTTGTCGCCGGCACCGGTGAGCGTGCCGTGGCGCCCGGCCTGCACGCGCACGATGTCGGCCGCCGGCAGTTCGATGCGCAGGCGCACGCCGCGGTCGGTCTGCAGGTCCCAGCCCTGCACGCCGTCGCGGCTGGTGCCGGCGGCGACCGTGCGCAGGTTGCCGACCGGCTCGGCGACGACGGTGGCCGCCGCCAGCAGCAGGGCCGGCAGCGCGATCGCCGGCAACAGCGGCGAACGACGAACGCGGTTCTCCACACGACCCCCAAACCCGTTTCCCCGGGCGTTTCGAAAGCGTTGCGCCGACTCTAGGCCAGGAATTTGAAAGATGTCAATAAATTGAAAGCAAAAAACAAGATTTATTTTGGCAAAGCGAAAGATATTGCCTCGCATGACTTTGCTTTCAGCTCGGCAGAATCGGCTGATCCGGCTTGCGATAACGGCATCCACTTGCAACTTTCGTTTTAGGGCGGGCCATCCGCAAGCACATTGGGCACAGGTAAATACTTTCTTTTTTCTTTCGATGTTTGACATTTCGAAAGAAAAGCCGGATGGTGCGATGGCCCAACAGGAACCACCGCATGGACCTCCTTCAGCTTTCCGATGCATCCGCCTGGCAGCGCCTGGGCGGGGCCGATACCGCCCGCGAGATCGCCCAGCAGCCGGCGCTGTGGCGGACCCTGGCGCAGGATCTGGCGCAGGCCGGCGACCGCCTGCAGGCCTTCCTCGGCGACCGCCTCGCCGATCCGAACCAGCGCGTGCTGTTCACCGGCGCCGGCAGTTCCGGCTTCATCGCCGAGATGGTGGCCGACGCGATCAATGCGCAGTGGCCGGCCGAGGTGCGCGCGGTGCACACCACCAGCCTGCTGACCCATCCGGCGCTGTACCTGCAGCGCGCGCGGGCGACCCTGCTGGTGTCGTTCGGGCGCAGCGGCTCCAGCCCGGAAAGCGTGGCCGCGGTGGAGCGCGTGCGCAGCGACGTGGACGACGCGCGCTTCCTCGACATCACCTGCAACGCCGACGGCGAACTGGCCCGCCGCGGCGCCGGCCGCGCCGACACCTGCACCCTGCTGATGCCGCCGGCCAGCTGCGACCGCGCCTTCGCCATGACTAGCAGCCTGACCTGCATGCTGCTGGCGGCGCTGAGCGTGTTCGAGCGTGCGCCGTGGGAAACGCGCAGCGCGCGCCTGCAGCGGCTGGCCGAACTGGCCGACCGCGGCCTGACGCAATGGGATGGCGCGGTGGCGGCGCTGGCGCAGCGCCCGTTCGCACGGGTGATCTATCTCGGCAGCGGCCCGCTGGAAGCGCTGGCGCGCGAGGCCGCGCTGAAGGTGCTGGAACTCACCGCCGGCCGCGTGCTGGCGCTGGCCAACACGCCGCTGGGCTTCCGCCACGGCCCCAAGTCCACGCTCGACCGCAGCACCCTGGTGGTGATGCTGCGCAGCGTGCAGCCGCTGGCGCGCCGCTACGAGCAGGACCTGCTCGACGAACTGCGTCGCGATGGCGTGGCCGGCCAGGTGCTGGCGATCGGCCCGCATGCGGACATCGGGGCCGGCGACGACCACACGCTCGCCGTCGCCGGCCTGGACGATCCGTGGCTGGCGCCGCTGTGGCTGGGCTTCGCGCAACTGTTCGCGCTGCAGCGCTCGGCCGCGCTCGGCCTGACCCCGGACAATCCGTTCCCCGACGGCACCGTCAACCGCGTGGTCCAGGGCGTCACCATCCACCATGGCTGAGACCGGCGCGCCCACCTGCTACGGCCTCGACGTCGGCGGCACCAAGATCGAGCTGGTGGCCTGCGACGCCGCGCTGCAGGTGCTGTGGCGGCGCCGCGTGGCCACGCCGCAGGGCGATTACGCCGGCTTCCTGCAGGCGGTGGTGGCGCTGGTGGCCGCGGCCGATGCCGCGCTCGGCCACCACGACAGCCCGCTCGGCATCGCCCTGCCCGGTGTACGCGACCGCCGCAACGGCCGCCAGTTGAGCGCGAACGTGCCGGCGCTGACCGGCCAGTGCGTGGCGCATGACCTGCAGGCGCGGCTGCCGCGTCCGCTGCGCATCGGCAACGACCTGCAATGTTTCGCACTGTCCGAGGCGCACGGCGGTGCCGCCGACGGCTACCCCAGCATGTTCGGCGCCATCCTCGGCACCGGCGCCGGCGGCGGCTTCTGCGTGCAAGGCCGCCTGCTCGCGGGCTGCAACGGTATCGCCGGCGAATGGGGCCACTGGAGCGTGCCCGGGCACCTGCTGCAGCGCCATCGCCTGCCGCTGCTGGACTGCGGCTGCGGCCTGCAGGGCTGCGTGGAGCGCTACGTGTCCGGCAGCGGCGTGGCGGCGATCGCGCGCCATCTCGGCAGCGACGCCGCCGACGCCAGCGCGGTGATCGCCCTGGCCGAGGCCGGCGATGCGCGCGCGCATCAGGCGCTGGACATCCACCGCGACCTGCTCGGCCACAGCCTGGCCGCCGTGGTGCTGGCACTGGACCCGCACGTGATCGTGCTCGGCGGCGGGCTGTCGCAATACCCGCCGCTGTACCGGCAACTGCCCGACGCCATCGCCGCGCACCTGTTCGCCGGCGTGCAGGTGCCGCCGATCGTGCCGCCGCGCTTCGGCGATGCCGGCGGCGCCCGCGGTGCCGCGCTGCTGGCCTGCCATCCCGCTTATTCCTGATCCGCCGGAGTGTCCATGTCGCCCTTGCAGACCCTGCTCGCCTCCCACCGCGCCGGCGCCAACGTCGGCCTGTACAGCGTCTGCTGCAGCAACGAACAGGTGCTGCGCGCGGCGATGCAGGTCGCGCTGGCCCACGACACGCTGCTGCTGGTGGAGGCCACCTCCAACCAGGTCGACCAGTTCGGCGGCTACACCGGCATGACCCCGGCGCAATACCGCGACTACGTCGGCGCACTGGCCGACACGGAAGGCTTCCCGCGCGCGCGGCTGATCCTGGGCGGCGATCACCTGGGCCCGAACGCCTGGCAGAAGGGGCCGGCCGCCGAGGCCATGGCGCATGCGCGCGTGCTGATCGAACAGTACGTCGCCGCGGGCTTCCACAAGATCCACCTGGACTGCAGCATGGCCTGCGCCGACGACCCGGTGCCGCTGCCCGATGCCATCGTCGCCGCGCGGTCGGCCGAACTGGCCGAGATCGCCGAGCGCACCGCCGCCGCACATGGACTGCCGCCACCGGTGTACGTGATCGGCACCGAGGTGCCGATTCCCGGCGGCGAAGCCTCGCTGGCCGGCGGCCTGCAGGTGACCACGCCGGCCGCGGCCGCGCAGACCCTGGCCATCCACCGGCAGGCCTTCGACACGCCGTCGCTGCGCGCGGCGTGGCAGCGGGTGATCGCGCTGGTGGTGCAGCCGGGCGTGGATTTCGACCACAGTAGCGTGCACGACTACGACCCGGCCGCCGCCGCCGCGCTGGCCGATTTCCTCGAGCAGCAGCCGCGCATCGTGTTCGAGGCGCATTCCACCGATTACCAGCGCGAGGACGCGCTGCACGCGCTGGTGCGCGACCACTTCGCCATCCTCAAGGTCGGCCCGGCCGCCACCTTCGCCTACCGCGAAGCGCTGTGCGCGCTGGCCGCGATCGAAGCCGAACTGCTGCCGGCGGCACAGTGCTCGCAACTGCCGCAGGTGCTGGACGCGGCGATGCAGGCGCAACCCGGATATTGGCAGTCCTACTATCCGGGCGACGCCGCCGCGCAACGCCTGCTGCGCCGCCATTCCTTCAGCGACCGCTGCCGCTACTACTGGGGCGCGCCGGCGGTGCGCGCAGCGGTGGACACCTTGTTCGCCAACCTGGAACGGCATGCGCCGCCGCTGGTGCTGCTCAGCCAGTTCCTGCCCGAGCAGTACCGCGCGGTGCGCGCAGGCCAGCTCGCCACTACCCCGGCGGCGCTGATCCAGCACCGCATCGGCCTGTGCCTGGGCGAATACGCCCGCGCCTGCAGCGCCAACCGCGCCGGCGCGCGCCGGCCACACGCCGAAGCGGCTGCCGGCGTCGCGGCGAACGGCTAATCTTCCCGGTCGCCCGCGAATCCGAGAATGGCCATGCGCAACACCCGCTCCCGCCGCCAGCAGATCCTGCAGTCGCTGCTCGAACATGGCACGGTGCAGGTTGCCGATCTGGTGGAACGCTTCGACGTGTCGGCGGTGACCATTCGCGCCGATCTCAACCATTTCGAGGCGCAGGGCCTGGCCACCCGCACCCACGGCGGCGCCACGCTGGTGCGCACGCCGCCGCAGGAGCAGGACATCCACGAAAAGGACGCGCTGAACCTGCCGCTGAAAGAATCGATCGGCGCCTGTGCCGCGCGCATGGTGCAGCCCGGCGCCAACATCATCATCGACTCCGGTTCGACCACGATGACCCTGGCCCGGCACCTGCGCGCGCACCGCGACGTCACGGTGATGACCAACGGCCTCAACATCGCCTGGGAACTGGCCAACGCGCCGGGCATCAACGTGCTGCTCACCGGCGGCCAGCTGCGCCAGCAGTCGCTGTCGCTGCAGGGCAGCCAGGCCGAGGCCAGCCTCAACGCCTACGGTTTCGACACGCTGTTCCTGGGCGTGGACGGCCTGGACCTGCAGTTCGGCCTGACCACTCACGACGAGGCCGAAGCGCGACTCAACCACCGCATGGTCGAGCGCGCGCGGCGCATCGTGGTGCTGACCGACGCCTCCAAGTTCGGCCGGGTCAGCCTGCACCGCATCGCCCGCCTGGACCAGATCCACGCCATCATCACCGACGCAGGCATCGACGAGGCCACCCGCGAGGGGCTGCAGCGGTTGGGCATCGAAGTGATCGTCGCCGAGCCCGCGCCATGACCGACACCAATTCCCTGCACGGCCGCCTGCTCACCCCGCTGGGCTGGCGCCGCGGCCACGTCCACTTCGACACCCACGTGCGCCGGCTGCAGGTGGACGACCACAGTGGCGGCGACGATCCGCAGCTGCCGCTGATCCTGCCGGGCTTCGTCGACCTGCACGTGCACGGCGCCGCCGGCGTGGACCTGATGCAGGGCGGCGACGCGGCGCGGCGCATCGCCCGCGCCCACCTGCGCTTCGGTACCACCACCCTGCTGGCGACCACCATGACCGCCGGCGTCGAGGAGATCGCGCACGCACTGCGCGGCGTCGCCGCGACCATGGCCGCGCCCGATGCCGACGCGGCCTGCATCGCCGGCGTGCACCTGGAAGGCCCCTTCATCAGCCCGCAGCGGCTGGGCGCGCAGCCCGACCGCACGATCGAGGCCAGCCTCGCCCTGGTCCAGCAGTGGCAGGCGCTGGCGCCGATCCGGGTGCTGACCCTGGCGCCGGAGATCGGCGCGCACACCGCGCTGATTCCGGCGCTGACCGCACTGGGCATCCGCGTGCAGCTCGGCCACAGCGCCGGCAGCTACGAGGACGGCGTGGCGGCGCTGCAGGCCGGCGCGGCCGGCTTCACCCACCTGTTCAACGGCATGACCGGCGTGGACCACTATCGCCCCGGCATCGCCGCCGCGGCGCTGGCGCATGCGCAGTACGCCGAACTGATTCCCGACCTGCAGCATGTGCATCCCGGCGTGATTCGCCTTGCCACGCGCGCGATCCCGCGCCTGTACGCGGTGACCGACGCCACCGCCGCCACCGGCATGCCCGACGGCGAATACGCACTGGGCGAGCAGCGCGTGCACAAGTGCGGCGGCTGCGTGCGCCTGGCCAGCGGCTCGCTGGCCGGCAGCGCACTGACCATGGACCAGGCGTTGCGCAACCTGGTGCAGGCGGGCCTGGAGCTGGCCGACGCCGCACAGCGCGTGTCCACCTTCCCGGCCGACTACCTGAGCCTCGGCGACCGCGGCCGCATCGCCCCCGACGCCCGCGCCGACCTGGTGGTGCTGGACAGCGACCTGCGCCTGCGCCAGGTGGTGGTGGGTGGGCGCATGCTGGATCTGCACGCGCATCACTGATCGCCGTGCGCGGCTGCGCGGTGCTGGCCAGCGGTGGTGCGCGCAGACGCCGCCGAGTGGACGGCAAGGCATCGTCCAGGACGTGCGTCGGGATGGAAGAGCGCCGCTGATCCCCCGGATGCAACTTGCGCCTCCGTGGCAGGAGCGGCGTCAGCCGCGACGGGTGCACCCGCTAAGGCCGGTCGCGGCCGAAGCCGCTCCTATGACGGGTTTCCGGGCGATGGGAGTGTCCTGAAGTCCCCACACACCTTCTTCCTCCAGCGCATCGGCAGTGCTGTCGGAGCATCGAGCCACGCATAAAAAAGGCGCAGCCTCGCGGCTGCGCCAGCGTGTCGCACGTGCCGGGAGAGAGGCGGCGCGTGCGACCCGTGACCGGGCCTCAGCCCTGGATCACTTCACCTCGAACGTCTGCGGCGTGCCCGCCGCCTGACCGTTCACGGTGACCTCGGCCTTGTACTGGCCGGCCGGCCAGCCCTTGGGATTGGTGAACTCGAAGTTGGTGGTGTCGGCACCGCTGGTATTGAGCGTCTCGGTGCGCTCGCCGGCGGTCTGGCCGTCCTGGAACACCAGCTTGGCGCCGACGTTGGCGTTGGTCGCCGAGCCCTCGGTCTTCACCGAAACGATGATCTTGTCCTTGCTGGCGAGCGTGGTCATCGGCGCGACGGACTTGTCCGCCGCGGCCGTGTTGCCGACAGCGACGGCGGCCACGTTCACCGCATTGGCGCCTGCGGCGGCCGGCGCCGGCTGCTCCGCCGGGGCTGCGGCCGGACCCGGCATCTGCTCGGTCGGCGCGGATGAGGTGGGATCGGGCGACACGGTCTGTTGCTGCTCCTGCTTCTTGCAGCCGGCCAGCGCCAACGCGCCGACCAGGGCGATCATCAGGGGCGAAAATGCGGAGATCGAGCGGGTCTTCATCGGTGGGGACTCCTGTCGGAATAACGAAAGGGGGTGGTGGCGACGCCTCAGGCGCCGGCGGGCAGCTTGAGGGTCTGGCCGGGATAGATCTTGTCGGGGTCGGCCAGCACGTCGCGGTTGGCCTCGAAGATGCGCGTCCAGGCGTTGCCATCGCCGTAATGCAGCTTGGCGATCTTGGATAACGAATCGCCAGGCTTGACCACGTACACCTGCTGCACCTGCTCGGCGGTGCTGTCGACCTTGCTCTGCACGGCGGAAAAATCCGCTTTCTGTACGACGTCGGCGGTGGTGTCCACCTTGGCGGTGACCGCCGAGAAATCGGCGCGCTTGTCGCTGTTCATCGCGTGGCTTCCTGCGTGATGGGACGCTGCCACGGTGTCACAGGATTTGTTAAAAAAGGATCGCGCGACCGTGAACCGCGCGGCTGCGGTTCAGGCGCGCCGCGCGTATGCCAACGCGGCGAAATGTGTCGCTCGCATGCTCGGGACCGTGCATGCCGGCAGAACCGCGAACACACGCCACCATCGCCATGTGGGCGCATCGTCCAGGCGACGACTGCGCGAACCACGGTCTGCCGCAGAGAAGCTGACGACAGCGCTCCCCGCAGGGCGCTTCTTGTGGGAGGGACTTCAGTCCCGACTGCAGCACGCTCGGCCGCGTCGATGAAATCGCGCGTCGCGGCCGATGGCGCAATCGCGGTGTCAGCGCCGCTCTACTGACGCAGATCGCGCAGGAAGCTCAGCGGCTCGGCCACGTCCGCGGTGGCGCGCCAGGGATTGATGTCCAGCCCGCCGCGGCGGGTGTAGCGCGCCTCCACCTGCAGCGACTGCGGCCGGCAGCGGGTCATCAGGTCGTGGAAGATGCGCTCCACGCACTGCTCGTGGAAGCCGGCGTGCTCGCGGAAACTGATCAGGTAGCGCAGCAGGCCTTCGCGGTCGATGCGGCCGCCGCGATAGCGCACATGCAGCGAGGCCCAGTCCGGCTGGCCGGTGACCGGGCAGTTGGACTTGAGCAATTCGCTGGTGAGGGTTTCCTCGACCACATCGCCGTCGGCAGCGGACAGGAAGTCCGGACGCGGCGGACCGTAGCAGTCGATGGCGATGTCCAACGCATCGAGCGACTCGCCCTCGCCCAGCGTGTCCATCGGCGGCAGGCCGAACTCCATCGCCACGTCGGCACCGGCGCGCGCCGACAGGTCGGTGACGATGCAACTGCGCAGCGCTTCAGCGCTGTTGAAGCGCATCGCGTTGAGCGAGTTGAGATAGAGCTTGAGCGATTTGGATTCGATCAGGTTGGGCGAGGCGCACGGCACGTGCAGGGTCGCGGTGGCGACACAGGGCTTGCCCTGCGCATCGAGCCAGCTCAGTTCGTAGGCGTGCCAGCGGTCCACGCCGAAGAACGGCAGCGCCGCGGGGTCGAGACCGATCTCGGTGCGCGCCGCAGCGCGCGGGATGGGAAACAGCAGCGCGGGATCGTACTGCGACGGGTAGGCGACCTCGCGGCCGAGACTGGAATCCTGGGGGGTGTTCATGCCGTGCAGTGTAGCGGGCGCGTTCTGGCTGGGAGGTGTATGGGGCGGGGATTCGGGAGTGGCGGAAGCAAAAACGGGGCTTGCTTGCATCGACGCGCCTGCGTCGATGCGAGGCGTCGCGCGTCGCGGCCGAAGCCGCTCCCACAGGGGCTTGCGGCAAGCCCGATAGGTGCACAGTGGGAGGGACTTCAGTCCCGACGCATTGCGCCATCGGAAAGCACACGAGTTTGCGCTTCCCGGCTGCATGGCAGTTGACTCCCACAGGGGCGATCGGGGCTCCTACGGATATCCATCGGGGCCGGACCCATGACGATTCCGCCTAAGCCGCCGCACCCACGCGCTTGCGAATCCCCAATCCCGACTCCCCAATCACTGCTTCAAGTAATCCAACGTCACCTGCAGCATGGCGCGCAGACCGACGTCCAAGGCGGTCTCGTCGAGCAGGAACTGCGGCGAGTGGTTGCTGGGCGCAGTCGCCGGGTCGATGCCGGGGCCGGTGGCGCCGACGAAGAAGAACATCGACGGCACCTGCTGCGCGTAGAACGAGAAATCCTCCGCGCCCATCTGCAGCGGCGGTTCGTAGACGTTGCCGGCGCCGACCACCGCTTGCAGGCTGGGCAGCATGCGCGCAGTCAGCGCCGGGTCGTTGACCGTGGCCGGGTTGCCGTCCTGGTCGGGCACGTGCGCTTCGGCCTTGGCGCCGTGCGCGGCGGCGGTGTGCTCGGCCACGGTCCTGAGGTCGGCGAAGATCTGCTGGCGCATGCCCTCGTCGAAGGTGCGGATGGTGCCGACCATCTCCACGTCGTCGGGGATGATGTTGTAGCGGATGCCGCCCTTGATCGCGCCGAAGCTGAGCACCGCCGGCTGTCTGGACAGGTTGGCGCGGCGACTGATCACCGTCTGCGCCGCGCCGATCAGGTCGGCGCTGGCCACGATCGGGTCGATGCCGTTCCACGGCGCCGAGCCGTGGGTCTGGCGGCCGATCACCTTGATGCTGAAACGGTCCGAGGCGGCCATCAGCGGGCCGCCGCGCACCGCGATCTTGCCGGCCTGGACGCTGGAGAACACGTGCAGGCCGAACATCGCCTGCGGCTTGAAGTCGCGGAACAGGCCTTCCTTGAGCATCAGCGAGGCGCCGCCCTCCTCGTTGCCCGGGGCGCCCTCCTCCGACGGCTGGAACACCAGCATGACCTCGCCCGGCAGTTGCGCGCGCATCGCCACCAGCGCCTCGGCGACGCCGAGCAGGATCGCGGTGTGCGCGTCGTGGCCACAGGCGTGCATCACCCCCACGGTCTCGCCGCGGTACTCGCTGGTGGCCTTGGAGGCGAACGGCAGGCCGGTCTGCTCGGTCACCGGCAACGCGTCCATGTCCGCGCGCAGGGCGATCTTCTGCCCCGGCAGCGCGCCTTTGACGATCGCCACCACGCCGTGGTGGGCGATGCCGGTCTGCGGCTTCAGGCCCAGCGCGCGCAACCGCTCGGCGACCTTGGCGGCGGTGCGCTCCTCGCGGTTGGACAGCTCCGGGTGCTGGTGGAAGTCGCGCCGCCACTCCACCACCTTGGCCTGCAGCCTGGCCGCGGCGGCCGTCACCTCCGGGCGCTCGGCGCTCTGCGCCCAGGCCAGGGCGGGGACGGCGAACAGCATCGCGGACAGCAGGCGGGACAGGCGCGGCATGGCAAGGCTCCAGATCGGGACGCAACGGGCGTTCAGTCACTGTAGTGCATCGGCTGCCGGCGAGGGGCGGCCACGGATCCCGCTGCGGACAAAAAACCCTTGCGAATCCGTGTCAACCGATGCGCCGCCTGCGCGTTGCGAGAGCGGACGACCGGCCTTGCCCGCCCGCAGGGTCTGTCCCTTCAGTCATGGTCCAATCGCAACGCGCCGGCGATATGCTTTCTCGCTCGTCACCAGCCACTGCGGGAGGGCCCTCCACCCCGCCTCGCCACAGGAGTTTCCCCGGATGTCGCGTTTCTGGAAGATTGCGCTGCTGATCCTCGCAGCGGTGGCCGTGGTGGTGGTGGGCATGCGCGTCATGCGCGGCGGACATCACAAGGGCGGCGGCCCCGGTGACGGCATGGGCGACGACAGCGACAACACGCCGGTCCCGGTGACGGTCGTCGCCGCCACCCACCAGGCGGTGCCGATCTACGCCACCGCCACCGGCACGGTGACCGCGCTGAGCACCGTCACCGTCAGCCCGCAGGTCGGCGGCCAGCTGATGAGCCTGAACTTCCGCGAAGGCAAGGAAGTGAAGAAGGGCGAGCTGCTGGCGCAGATCGACCCGCGCTCGCTGCAGGCCAGCTACGACCAGGCCGCGGCGAGCAAGCGCCAGAACCAGGCGCTGCTGGCCACCGCGCGTTCCACCTTCCAGCGCTCCGACTCGCCGGCCTACCGCCAGTACGTGGCCAAGACCGACCTGGACACCCAGCGCAACCAGGTGGCGCAGTACGAAGCGGCGGTCGCCGCCAACGACGCGCAGATGCGTGCGGCGCAGGTGCAGCTGCAGTACACCCGCATCCTCGCCCCCAGCGACGGCATCGCCGGCATCCGCGGCGTGGACGTGGGCAACATCGTCAGCACCAGCAGCACCATCGTCACCATCACCCAGGTGCACCCGATCTACGTGACCTTCAACCTGCCGGAGATCCAGCTGCAGGACGTGCGCCAGGCGCAGGCGGCGGCGCCGCTGCCGGTGACCGCGCTGGACCGCACCGATGCGCATCCGATCGCCAGCGACGGCCAGGTCGACGTGATCGACAACCAGATCAGCGCCGACACCGGCACCTTCAAGGTCCGCGCGGTGTTCCCGAACGACGACCGCGCGCTGTGGCCGGGCCAGTTCGTCAACGTGCGCCTGACCCTGCGCACCGTGGCCGACGGCGTGGTGGTGCCGACCCAGGCGGTGCAGCGCGGCCCCAACGGCGACTACGTGTACGTGGTGCAGGCCGACAACACGGTCAAGATGCAGACGGTGAAGCAGGGCGCGGAAGTGGGCGACAGCCACGTGCAGCTGACCGAAGGCCTGAAGGCCGGAGAGCGGGTGGTCACCGAAGGCCAGTTCCGGCTCAAGCCCGGCACCAAGGTGAACGCGCTGAAGCCGGGCGAAGCGCCGCCGGAGCCGACCGAGGCCGAACTGAAGGCGGCCGAGGGCAAGCAGCAGCAGCGCGGCGGCGGACGCCGCGGCGGCGGGCCGCGCTGAGCGTGCCGCGCACGCGGCGCGCGGCGGCAACGGCCCTGCCGCGCCTGCGTGGCGGGCGTCGGCCGGATCGCGCGCAGGCGGCGGCGTTCCCGCCCCACGTCGCGATCGCGGCACGGGGCCACGGCCCCCGCTGATTCCGCCGTCTTTCCCGGCGCCGGCCTGGCCGCGCCGGACTCTCACCAGCAAGGATCTTCCCCGTGGGCTTTTCGACGATCTTCATCCGCCGCCCGATCGCCACCACCTTGCTGATGGCAGGCGTGCTGTTGCTCGGCATCCTCGGCTACCGGCAGTTGCCGGTGTCGGCGCTGCCGGAAATCGACGCGCCCAGCCTGGTGGTGACCACGCAATATCCCGGCGCCAACGCCAGCACCATGGCCTCGCTGGTGACCACGCCGCTGGAGCGCCAGCTCGGGCAGATCTCCGGGCTGCAGATGATGACCTCCGACTCGTCGGCCGGCCTGTCCACGATCGTGCTGCAGTTCGCGATGGACCGCGACATCGACATCGCCGCGCAGGACGTGCAGGCGGCGATCCGCCAGTCCACCCTGCCCTCCTCGCTGCCCTACCAGCCGGTCTACAACCGGGTGAACCCGGCCGACGCGGCGATCCTCACCCTCAAGCTCAGCTCCGACACGCTGCCGCTGCGCGAGGTCAACAACTACGCCGACTCGATCCTGGCCCAGCGCCTGTCGCAGGTGCCGGGCGTGGGCCTGGTGTCGATCGCCGGCAACGTGCGCCCGGCGGTGCGCATCCAGGTCAATCCGGCGCAGCTGTCGAACATGGGCCTGACCCTGGAGGCGCTGCGCAGCGCGCTGACCCAGACCAACGTCAACGCGCCGAAGGGCTCGCTCAACGGCAAGACCCAGTCCTACAGCATCGGCACCAACGACCAGCTGTCCAGCGCCGCCGAGTACCGCGACACCGTGATCAGCTACCGCAACGGCGCGCCGGTGCGGCTGTCGGACGTGGCCAAGGTGGTGGACGGGGTGGAGAACGACCAGCTCGCCGCCTGGGCCGACGGCAAGCCGGCGGTGCTGCTGGAAGTGCGCCGCCAGCCCGGCGCCAACATCGTGCAGACGGTGGAGCAGATCCGCGCGATCCTGCCGCAGTTGCAGGGCGTGCTGCCGGCCGGCGTGCACCTGGACGTGTTCTCCGACCGCACCGAGACCATCCGCGCCTCGGTGCACGAGGTCAAGTTCACCCTGATCCTGACCATCGGCCTGGTGGTGGCGGTGATCTTCGTGTTCCTGCGCCGGCTGTGGGCCACCGTGATCCCGTCGGTGGCGGTGCCGCTGTCGCTGGCCGGCACCTTCGCGGTGATGGCCTTCGCCGGCATGTCGCTGGACAACCTGTCGCTGATGGCGCTGGTGGTGGCCACCGGCTTCGTGGTCGACGATGCGATCGTGATGATCGAGAACATCGTGCGCTACATCGAACAGGGCAAGAGCGGCCGCGAGGCCGCGGAGATCGGCGCGCGCCAGATCGGCTTCACCGTGCTGTCGCTGACCGTGTCGCTGGTGGCGGTGTTCCTGCCGCTGATCCTGATGCCCGGCGTCACCGGCCGCCTGTTCCACGAGTTCGCCTGGGTGCTGAGCATCGCCGTGGTGATCTCGATGCTGGTGTCGCTGACGCTGACGCCGATGATGTGCGCCTACCTGCTCAAGCCCGACGCCCTGCCCGAGGGCGAGGACGCGCACGAGCGCACCGCGGCGGCCGGCAAGACCACGCTGTGGTCGCGCACCGTGGGCGTGTACGAGCGCAGCCTGGACTGGGTGCTGGGCCACCAGAAGCTGACCCTGCTGGTGGCGCTGGCGACGATGGTGCTGACCGTGCTGCTTTATGTGGTGATCCCCAAGGGCCTGCTTCCCGAGCAGGACACCGGGCTGATCACCGGCGTGGTCCAGGCCGACCAGAACGTGGCGTTCCCGCAGATGGAGCAGCGCACCCAGGCGGTGGCCGAGGCGCTGCGGCGCGACCCGGCGGTGACCGGCGTGGCCGCCTTCATCGGCGCCGGCTCGATGAACCCCACCCTCAACCAGGGCCAGCTCAGCATCGTGCTGAAGCCGCGCAGCGACCGCGACAGCCTGGAAGACCTGCTGCCGCGGCTGCAGAAGGCGGTGGCCGGGCTGCCCGGCGTCGCCCTGTACCTGAAGCCGGTGCAGGACGTGACCCTGGACACCCGCGTGGCCGCCACCGAATACCAGTACTCGCTCTCGGACGTGGACAGCGCCGAGCTGGCGATCCAGGCCACGCGCCTGACCGAGGCGCTGCGCAAGCGCCCGGAACTGGCCGACGTGGACAACAACCTGGCCAACCAGGGCCTTGCGCTGGAACTGCACGTGGACCGCGAGAAGGCCAGCACCCTCGGCGTGCCGATGCAGACCATCGACGACACGCTGTACGATGCGTTCGGCCAGCGCCAGATCTCCACCATCTTCACCCAGCTCAACCAGTACCGCGTGGTGCTGGAAGTGGCGCCGGAGTTCCGCACCAGCACCGCGCTGCTCAACCAGCTGGCGGTGGCCAGCAACGGCAGCGGCGCGCTGACCGCCAGCAATGCCACCAGCTTCGGCCAGACCACCTCCAGCAACTCCTCCACCGCCACCGGCATCGGCGCGCAGAACACCGGCATCACCGTCGGCAGCGGCGGCACCGTGCCGCTGGCGGCGGTGGCCGAGGCCAAGCAGTCGACCACGCCGCTGGTGGTCAGCCACCAGCAGCAGCTGCCGGCGGTGACCGTGTCTTTCAACCTGGCGCAGGGCTACTCGCTGTCGCAGGCGGTGGCGGCGATCGAGGAAACCCGCGCGCAGCTGCAGCTGCCGCCGCAGCTGCATGCCGAGTTCATCGGCAAGGCCGCCGAATTCACCGGCAGCCAGACCGACGTGGTGTGGCTGCTGCTGGCCTCGGTGGTGCTGATCTACATCGTGCTGGGCGTGCTCTACGAGAGCTACATCCACCCGCTGACGATCATCTCCACGCTGCCGCCGGCCGGCGTCGGCGCGCTGCTGGCGCTGATGCTGTGCGGACTGAGCCTGTCGGTGGACGGCATCGTCGGCATCGTGCTGCTCATCGGTATCGTCAAGAAGAACGCGATCATGATGATCGACTTCGCGATCGACGCACGCCGCGAGGGCGCCAACGCCCACGACGCGATCCGCCGCGCCTGCCTGCTGCGCTTCCGCCCGATCATGATGACCACCGCCGCGGCGATGCTCGGCGCGCTGCCGCTGGCGCTGGGCGACGGCATCGGCTCGGAACTGCGCCGCCCGCTCGGCATCTCCATCGTCGGCGGCCTGCTGCTGTCGCAGCTGGTCACCCTGTACACCACCCCGGTGATCTACCTGTACATGGAACGCGCCTCCGAGCGCGTGCGTCGCTGGCGCGAGCGGCGTGCGGCGCGGCAGGCGACGGCGGCGGAGGGAAGGGCGTGAGGGGCCGGGAATCGGGAATCGGGAATCGGGAATCGGAAAGCGCCGAGTCCGCGCGCTGCCGACTCGTTCACTCCATGCCGGATCCTCGAAAGACTGACACCGGGCGCGTACTGCGATTCCCGATTCCCCATTCCCCATTCCCTGCCCCATGAACATCTCCGCGCCCTTCATCCGCCGTCCCATCGGCACCGCGCTGCTGGCCATCGGCCTGTTCGTGATCGGCATGATGTGCTACCTGCGCCTGGGCGTGGCGGCGCTGCCGAACATCTCGATCCCGGTGATCTTCGTGCAGGCCAGCCAGGCCGGCGCCGATGCCTCGACCATGGCCGCCACGGTCACCGCGCCGCTGGAGCGGCACCTGGGCCAGGTGCCGGGCATCGACACCATGCGCTCCTCCAGCTCGGAGGGGAACAGCCAGGTGTTCATGGTGTTCCAGAGCAGCCGCAACATCGATTCGGCGGCGCAGGACGTGCAGACCGCGATCAACGCCGCGCAGGCCGACCTGCCCTCCGGCCTGGCCACGCCGCGCTACCAGAAGGCCAATCCCAACGACGACCCGGTCATCGCCATCGCCCTGACCTCGGACACGCAGTCGGCCGACGAGCTGTACAACGTCGCCGATTCGCTGCTGGCGCAGCGCCTGCGCCAGATCACCGGCGTGGCCTCGGTGGACATCGGCGGCGCCTCCACGCCGGCGGTGCGGGTGGACGTGAACCTGCGCGCGCTCAACGCCATGGGCCTGACCCCGGACGACCTGCGCAATGCGGTGCGCGCGGCCAACGTCACCTCGCCCACCGGCTTCCTCAGCGACGGCGCCACCACCACGGCCATCGTCGCCAACGACGCGGTGGCCAAGGCCGCCGACTTCGGCCAGGTGGTGATCAGCCAGCAACAGGGCCGCGCGGTGCGCCTGCGCGACATCGCCAACGTCTACGACGGCCAGCAGGACGCTTACCAGGCGGCCTGGTTCGGCGGCAAGCCGGCGGTGGTGATGTATGTGTTCACCCGCGCCGGCGCCAACATCGTGGAGACGGTGGACCGGGTCAAGGCCGAGATCCCGATGCTGCGCACCTACCTGCAGCCGGGCACGAAGATGACGGCGTACTTCGACCGCACGCCGACCATCCGCGCCTCGCTCAACGAGGTGCAGGCCACGCTGATGATCAGCCTGGCGATGGTGGTGCTGACCATGGCGCTGTTCCTGCGCCGGCTGGCGCCCACGCTGATCGCCGCGGCCACCGTGCCGCTGTCGTTGGCCGGCGCGGCGCTGGCGATGTACGTCATGGGGTTCACCCTCAACAACCTGAGCCTGCTGGCGCTGGTGATCGCGATCGGCTTCGTCGTCGACGATGCGATCGTGGTCATCGAGAACATCATGCGCCACCTCGACGAGGGCATGTCGCGGCTGGACGCGGCGCTGGCCGGCGCGCGCGAGATCGGCTTCACCATCGTCTCGATCACCGCCTCGCTGGTGGCGGTGTTCATTCCGATCCTGTTCGCCAGCGGCATGATCGGGGTGTTCTTCCGCGAGTTCACCGTCACCCTGGTCGCGGCGATCTGCGTCTCGGCGGTGGTCTCGCTGACGCTGACCCCGGCGCTGTGCAGCCGCTTCCTGTCCGCGCACGCCGAGCCGGAGCAACCCGGCCGCTTCGGCGCCTGGCTGGAGCGCACGCACGATCGCATGCTGCGCGTGTACACCGTGGCCCTGGACTTCTCGCTGCGCCACGCGCTGCTGCTGGCGCTGACCCCGCTGCTGCTGATCGCGGCCACGGTGTTCCTGGCCGGCGCGGTCAAGAAGGGCTCGTTCCCGGCGCAGGACACCGGCCTGATCTGGGGCCGCGCCACCTCCAGCGCCACCGTGTCCTTCGCCGACATGGTCAACCGCCAGCGCCGCATCACCGACATGCTGATGTCCGACCCTGCGGTGAAGATCGTCGGTGCGCGCCTGGGCAGCAGCCGCCAGGGCTCCAGCGCCAGCTTCAACATCGAGCTCAAGCGCCGCGACGAAGGCCGCACCGATACCACCGCGCAGGTGCTGGCGCGGCTCAGCGCCAAGGCCGACCGCTACCCCGACCTGCAGTTGCGCCTGCGCGCGATCCAGGACCTGCCCAGCGACGGTGGCGGCGGCACCAGCCAGGGCGCGCAGTACCGCGTCTCGCTGCAGGGCAACGACAACGCGCAGTTGCAGGAGTGGCTGCCCAAGCTGCAGGCCGCCCTGAAGCAGAACCCCAAGCTGCGCGACGTCGGCACCGACGTGGACAACGCCGGCCTGCGCCAGAACATCGTGATCGACCGCGCCCTGGCCGCGCGCCTGGGCGTGTCGATCGGCGCCATCGACGGCGCGCTGTACGGCGCGTTCGGCCAGCGCCAGATCTCCACCATCTACTCCGACCTCAACCAGTACAGCGTGGTGGTCAACGCGCTGCCGGACCAGACCGCCACGCCGGCGGCGCTGAACCGCATCTACGTGCCCACCCGCAACGGCACGATGATCCCGCTGACCGCGGTGGCGCATCAGGTGCCGGGGCTGGCGCCGTCGCAGATCACGCACATGAACCAGTACACGACCATGGACCTGAGCTACAACCTGGCGCCAGGCGTGAGCACCGGCGAGGGCGATGCGATCATCGCCGCCACCGTGGCCGGGCTGCGCATGCCCGGCGACATCCGTATCGCCGACGGCGGCGGCTTCGGCGTGCAGCTGCAGCCGAACTCGATGCTGGTACTGGTGCTGGCCGCGATCGTGGTGGTCTACATCGTGCTGGGCATGCTCTACGAGAGCCTGGTGCACCCGGTGACCATTCTCTCCACGCTGCCGGCCGCCGGCATGGGCGCGCTGCTGGCGCTGTGGGTCACCGGCACCGAGCTGTCGGTGATCTCGATGATCGCGCTGGTGCTGCTGATCGGCATCGTCAAGAAGAACGCGATCATGATGATCGACTTCGCCCTGGTCGCCGAGCGCGAGCACGGCAAGACCCCGCTGGAGGCCGCGCGCGAAGCCTGCATCGTGCGCTTCCGCCCGATCATGATGACCACGATGGTGGCGATCCTGGCCGCGGTGCCGCTGGCGGTGGGCCTGGGCGAAGGCTCGGAGCTGCGCCGCCCGCTCGGCATCGCGATGATCGGCGGCCTGCTGATCTCGCAGAGCCTGACCCTGCTCAGCACCCCGGCGCTGTACGTGATCTTCTCCTGCCTGCGCGAACGCTGGTACGCCCGTCGCGCGCGCCGGCGCGAGCGGCGGCAGCTGCGGTTGGCCTGAAGGCCGGGAATCGGGAATAGAGAATGGGGAATCGGAAAAGCGAGGAGCAAAGAGCGGTCATGCGCCACTGAGGCGAAAGCGGCACCAGCTGCCTCAGTCACTCGACCCTCATGCTCTTCCCATTCCCCACTCCCGATTCCCTATTCCCGGCTTCTCAGCCACATCCTTCCACATAATCCACCTGCGGCGGCAGGCCCACGCGCCAGGCGACGGCCTTGCCGGCTGCGTCGGTCTCGAACACCAGCACGCCAGGCTGGCCGGACTCGCCGCGCACGCGCAGCATCTTGGCGCCTTCGACGTACTTGTGCGGCTGCTCTTCCACGCGACCGGCGTACAGCGCGCGCAGTTGCGCCAGGTCCATGCCGACCTTGCCGCCGCCGGGCGCGGTCTCCTTGGGGGTGCGCACGTCGTAGCGCACCAACTTGTCGTCTTCGATCATCAGGCCGAACCGGTTGTTGCCCTTGGCCCAGCGCGGACGCAGCACGTAGCAGCTGCTGCCGGCGCTGGGCTGGCCGTCGAGCTCGCCGCCCCAGGCGGCGCGTGCCTGCGCCGCCGACATGCCCAGGCGCAGGTCGCCATAGCCATCGATGCGGGCCAGTTGCCGGTCGTCCGCGGCCAGTTCCGGCGGCAGCGCCGAGGCCGGCGCCTGTGCCGGCGGCACGTCGCTATCGGGCTGGTCGATGTCCGGCGGCGGCAAGGCGCCGTCGTCGGCCGTGGCGGGTGCCGCGGTCGGCGCCTGCGCCGGCGCAGACGGTGCGGGAGGCGCGGCTGGCGGCGCGGGCGGCTGCCGGTCGCAGGCGGCGAGCGCGAGCAGCAACACCGCCACGCCTGGTTGAATCGGCTTCATCGCACTTCCTCGCTGGACCAGCGCATAGGCTAGCGTGCATGCCCTCGCCCTGCACGGCAGCGGCGACCCACTGCCAGGCATGCCGCGTCCCGGACCAGGCGTTCGACCACGTCGACGGCGTGCCGCTTGCCGGCACTGACACGCCGACGCATCGCCCCTGTCATCGGCATTTCACCGCGCTGCGCCACGCTGCGCGCCTACCGACCCCGCCGCCATGCACCCGCGCAAGACCGCCCTCGCCCTTGCGGCACTGCAATCGCACGATGCGCCGCTGGACATGCGCCAGCGACGCGTGCTGATCCTGGCCGACGGCCAGCGCAGCGTCGAGGAACTGGCCACGCTGGGCGGCCGCGGCGCCGATGCGATCGTGCAGGGGCTGCTGGAGCAGGGCTACCTGGACGATGGGCGCAGCGTCGCCGCCGCAACGGTGGTCGCGAGCGCGCCACCACCACCGGCCGACCCGCGTCGCGCCCTGCTCAATGCACGCATGTATCTGCTGGACCTGCTGCAACTGCAGCGGCATCCGGCCTCGCCTGCCCTGCAGCTGCAGTTGCGCGCCGCGCGCGAGGAGCAGGACACCCTGCGCGCGATCGCGCTGGCGCTGCGCACCATGCCGGAGATGACCTCCGAGCGCTACGCGCAGCGCATCCGCGAGCGCGTGCTGGAGATCCTGCCGGCATCGCTGCACGGCGCGCTGACGGCCGCGGCGGAGGCCGCCTGACGGGCAGCGCCGCCGTGCGTCGCAGCGGCAGTCCCGGCAGCAGCCTGAGCGACGCGGCCGCGCCGGCGCCCGCTCAGGGCGCGCGGAAGTGCCGGCGCAGGCCCTGCCAGCACTGCTGGTAGTCGCGCTGGCGATGCGCGGCGTCCAGCGCCTGTGCGGTCGGGCGCAGCACCGCACGGGTCTCGAACATGAAGGCCATGGTGTCGGCGATGACGTCCGGCCGCGACAGGTCGGCCTGCGAGGCCTTGTCGAAGGTGGCCGCATCCGGGCCGTGCCCGCTCATGCAGTTGTGCAGCGACGCGCCGCCCGGGGCGAAGCCGTCGGCCTTGGCATCGTAGACGCCGTGCACCAGGCCCATGAACTCGCTGGCCACGTTGCGGTGGAACCACGGCGGCCGGAAGGTGTGCTGCGCCACCAACCAGCGCGGCGGGAAGATCGCGAAATCCATGTTGGCGGTGCCGGGCGTGTCACTGGGCGCGGTCAGCACGGTGAAGATGCTGGGATCGGGATGGTCGAAACTGATCGAGCCGATGGTGTTGAAGCGGCGCAGGTCGTACTTGTACGGCGCGTAGTTGCCGTGCCAGGCAACCACGTCCAGCGGCGAATGCCCGATCGGCGCGCGCCACAGATGGCCCTGGAACTTGGCGATCAGTGCGAAGTCGCCCTCGTCTTCCTGGTAGGCGGCGACCGGCGTGAGGAAATCGCGTGGGTTGGCCAGGCCGTTGGCGCCGATCGGCCCCAGGTCGGGCAGCCGCAGCAGGCCGCCGAAGTTCTCGCACACGTAGCCGCGCGCGGGGCCGTCGGGCAGTTCCACGCGGAAGCGCACGCCGCGCGGGATCACCGCGATTTCCTGCGGCGCCACTTCCAGCGTGCCCAGTTCGGTGCACAGGCGCAGTCGGCCGAGCTGCGGGACCAACAGCAGTTCCGCATCGGCGTTGTAGAAGAACCGGCCCTGCATCGACGCGTTGGCCGCATACAGGTGCACCGCCACGCCATGCTGCGCCTCGGCCGAGCCGTTGCCGGCCATGGTGTACAGGCCGTCGACGAAGTCCACCGGCGTCTCCGGCAGCGGCAACGGGCTCCAGCGCAACTGGTCCGGCGGCACCTGACCGCGCTGGAAGTCGTTGTGGAACGCGCCGGCACGGTCGTAAGCGACGAAGCCGCCGTGCATCACCGCCGGCCGAATGCGATACAGCCAGCTGCGCCGGTTGGCGCCGCGCGGCGCGGTGAACGCGGTGCCCGACAACTGCTCGGCGTACAGGCCGTGGGCCACGCGCTGCGGCGAGTTCTGCCCGACCGGCAACGCGCCGGGCACCGCCTCGGTGGCGAATTCGTTGCCGAAGCCGGACATGTAGCGATGATGGTCATGCATATGCTTGAGCCTTGGATATCAAGCCCCTCTCCCACCGGGAGAGGGGTTGGGGTGAGGGTACGGCGACCCAGTGGCGTCGCAAATCACCTGGATCACGGCATCGATCGAAAGCAGTACGTCATTGTTCCAGAAGCGCATGACCCGCCAGCCTTGCGATGCCAGCCAACGCGTTCTTGTGGCATCGCATGGTTCGGTATGTTGCGCGCCGTCGATTTCGACAATCAGCTTTGCCGCCACACAACAGAAATCTGCGACATACGGTGGGATCGGGTACTGACGCCGGAACTTGGCACCTTGCAACTGTCCGCTTCTCAGACAACGCCATAGTGCGCGCTCGGCGTCGGTCATGGTGCGACGTAGGTGGCGTGCGTGTGCCAGTGTCGATGTGGGTAGTGGCGGTTTGATCGTCATGACCCCACCGTACCCTCACCCCAACCCCTCTCCCGGTGGGAGAGGGGCTAAAGCTGCTGTCGGAAGTCTCCGCGATGCGCCGTCAGGACCTGTCCTGGCCGCGCGCGTCCACTCGCGTCGAGCATCCGCTGTCTGCCAGCCTCCGCGCGCCGCCCGCGTTCCGCCCTCAGAGCACGCCGCGCTTCATCTGGTCGCGCTCGATGCTCTCGAACAGCGCCTGGAAGTTGCCTTCGCCGAAGCCCTCGTTGCCCTTGCGCTGGATGATCTCGAAGAAGATCGGGCCGATGCAGTTCTGGGTGAAGATCTGCAGCAGCTTGCGCTGCTTGGTTTCCAGGTCGGCGTCGATCAGGATCTTGTTGCGCGCCAGCCGCGCCACGTCCTCGCCGTGATTGGGGATGCGCTGGTCGATCACCTCGAAATAGGTGTCCGGCGTGTCCAGGAACTCGACACCGGCCGCGCGCATGCGCTCGACGGTCTCGTAGATGTCGTCGGTGAAGCAGGCGATGTGCTGGATGCCTTCGCCGCGGTAGGCGTCCAGGTACTCGTTGATCTGGCTCTTCGGATCGGACGATTCGTTGAGCGGGATGCGCACCACGCCGTCCGGCGCGGTCATCGCCTTGGACACCAGCCCGGTCTTGGCGCCCTTGATGTCGAAGTAGCGGATCTCGCGGAAGTTGAACAGCCGCTCGTAGTAGTCCGACCAGCGCTGCATGTTGCCGAAGTACAGGTTGTGGGTAAGGTGGTCGATGAAGGTCAGGCCGAAACCGGCCGGATGCTGCTCGGCACCGGGCACCGGCTCGAACTCGGTGTACACCGAGCCCTTCTCGCCGTACTGGTCGACCAGGTACAGCATGCAGTCGCCGATGCCCTTGACCACCGGCGCCGGCACCGCGCGGGTGTCGGCCTTGTCGGCGATCGCTTCGCCGCCGTTCTCCAGCACCTTGGCGAACACCTCGTCGGCCGGGTGCCGGAAGCGGATCGCGAAGCCGCAGGCGCAGGGGCCGTGCGCGGCAGCGAAATCGGCGGCGAAGGAGTCCGGTTCCTCGTTGACCAGGAAGTTGACCCCGCCCTGGCGGTACACGGTGATCGCGCGCTGGCGATGGCGCAGCACCGCGGTGAAGCCCATGCTGCGGAAGTACGCGTGCAACTGCTCGCCCTGCCCGGTCGGCGCGGCGAATTCCACGAACTCGAAACCGTCGATGCCCATCGGGTTCTCGAAGGTGGTGACCTGCATGCCAAGGTTGGTCGGCTGCGACGGATGCTGCGCTTGTGCATTCATGACGCGTCTCCTGGAGGGGGGAGTCGCGGCGGCCGGGCCGAAATTTCGGATGCGGACGGGCGCCAGACTCGCGAGAATGGACCGTAGTATCCTCCGTTATAGTTACAAGTGAAACCACCAGCAAGGTGCAATGCAGCATGACGATCGCCACGCCCGCTCCCACGCCCGACTCGCCTTCCCTGGATCTGGAACGGTTCCTGCCGTACCGGATCAGCGTGCTGTCCAACCGTATCAGCAGCAACATCGCCCGCGTCTACGGCGAGCGCTACGGCATGGCGGTGACCGAGTGGCGGGTGATGGCGGTGCTGGCGCTGTATCCGGGGCTGTCGGCCGGCGAGGTCTCCGAGCGCACCGCGATGGACAAGGTGGCGGTGAGCCGGGCGGTGGCGCGGCAGCTGGAGCGTGGCTTCATCCAGCGCGAGACCCACGGCGACGACCGCCGCCGCTCGGTGCTGCACCTGACCGCGGCCGGGGTGGAGGTATACCAGGTGGTGGCGCCGATGGTGCTGGAATGCGAGCGGCGCCTGCTGGCGCCCTTCAGCGAGGACGAGCAGCGGCTGCTGAACCGGCTGATCGACCGCCTGGCAGCCGAGGGCCTACCGAGCATGACCGGGCGCTGAGGCGCCGGGGCCCGTGACACCGGGGCCTCAAACACCGGAGGAGCGGCTTCATCCGCGACCGGGCATTCCTTGGAAGCCCGGTCGCGGCTGATCCCACAAAAGGAGACAAGAGCCGCTCCTACGAGAATTGCGCTTCGCCGCCGCTCAGGCCTTGGGCGGCGCCCATTCCTTGAGGAAGTCCGAGAACTTCCTGCGGTCGTAGTCCTTGCCCTTCTGCAGGTCGGCGAGTATCTGCGAGTGCAGCAGCTTGCCGTCGGCGTCGAGCACCAGCAGGTGCGGGAAGTCGACGATCTTCGGGTACTGCGCCATGAACGCCTCGTTCTTGTTGGCGTCGCTGACGTTGACCTTGACCCAGACGAAGTTGGCGTCGCGGAAGCTGCGCAGTTCCGCATCGCCCTCGATGAAGGTGTCCAGGGTGTGGCACCAGTCGCACGCCTCGTTGCCCACGTCGAGCAGGATGCGCTTGCCGCCGCGCTTGGCCTCGACCATGGCGGTGTCCAGGTCGTCGGCCGGATTGCGCTGCGGATCGAACTGCGCGCCCAGGGCCTTGGCCGCGGCCACGTCGGCGGCGGCCGGGGTATTGCCCGAGGCCACCGGCTGGCTGGGGTCGGCCACCGGCGGCTTCTGCACCGAGGTGTCCAGCGGCTTGGCCGGCGCCTGCGCGTCGGGCGGCGCCGCGGTCTGCCCGCACGCGCTCAGCGCCAGCATCGCCGCCAGGGCAGCGCAGATCGTCTTGTTCATCGCCATTGCGTCGTCCTCAGGTTACTTCACACCGTGCATCAGCTTGCTGATCAGCGGCGCGATCAGGAACAGCACCACGCCGGCGCCCAGCAGCGCCCAGAAGCCGAAGGTATACCCGCCCAGCGCGGACGACACGGTCATGCCGCCTTCGCCGCTGACATGGCTGGCGAAGATGCCGGACAGGTTGTTGCCGATGCCGGTGGACAGGAACCAGCCGCCCATGCCGAAGCCGACCAGCCGCACCGGTGCCAGCTTGGTCACCATCGACAGCCCGATCGGCGACAGGCACAGCTCGCCCACCGACTGGATGACGTAGACCATGAACAGGGTCCAGAACGGGATCTTGCCGGCGTCGTTGACCAGGCTCGACAGCGCGAACATCAGCAGCAGGAAGGCCAGGCCGTTGAACACCAGGCCGAGCGCGAACTTGCGCGAGATCGAGGGATTGAAGCGGCCGGCCTTGACCCAGATCCAGGCGATGACCGGCGCCAGGGTGATGATCGCCAGCGAGTTGACCGACTGGAACCACGCGGTCGGGAAGGTCCAGTCGCCGAACTGGCGGTTGACGATCTCGTCGGCGAGGAAGGTGAAGGAACTGCCGGCCTGCTCGAAGAACATCCAGAACAGCACGTTGAAGGCGAAGATGATCAGCATCGCGATGACCTTGTCGCGCGCCACCTTGCCGTTGCGGATGCCCTCCACCAGCAACATGATCGCCAGCGCCACGAACATGGTGCTGAGGATCCACTGCAGCACTTCGGCGCCGGCGGCCAGCGCCAGGTACACCGCCGGGACCGCCACCAGCATGCCCAGCAGCACGTAGACCACGCGCATGCCGCCGGCACCGCCCGGCAACGGCGCACCGATGCCCTTGAGCTGGCGGCGGCCGAACCAGAACCACACCAGGCTGATCAGCATGCCGATGCCCGAGGCGATGAACACCATCTTGTAGGACGGCATCGCTTCGGTGCCGAACACCTTCTCGGCCAGCTGCTGGGTCAGCCACGGCGCGATCATCGCGCCCAGGTTGATGCCCATGTAGAAGATGGTGAAGCCGCTGTCGCGGCGCGGATCGGCGGCGCTGTACAGCTTGCCGACCATGGTCGAAATGTTGGGTTTGAACAGGCCGTTGCCGACCACCACGGTGGCCAGGCCCAGTTCGAAGATCTGCGGGTTGGGCACGGAGATCAGGAACAGGCCGGTGGACATCACCGCCGCACCGACCAGGATCGAGCGCTGGTAGCCGAGCACCCGGTCGGCGATGTAGCCGCCGAAGATCGCCGCCGCGTACACCAGTGCCAGGTAGGCGCCGTAGGTGGCGCTGGCCGCGGCCTGGCCCGAACCCTGGCCGCCATGGAACTGCGCCACGATGTACAGCACCAGCGCCCAGCGAATGCCGTAGAACGCGAAGCGCTCCCAGAACTCGGTCATGAACAGCATCCACAGCGGACGCGGATGCCCCAGCAGGGTCTTGAATTCGGGCGGTTGCGCTGACGGCGGCTGCGGTGAGGCGGGGTGGTTCGACGCGACGACGTCAACGCTCATGCGGTGTTCCCTTGCGTATTCAGGATGGGCTGGGGCGGTGCGTCCGGCCAGGCCGGGCAACGGGCGAGGATCACCGAGCGACGGCGTGGCGTCAAATGCGTGGTGGGGCCGGGACTCGGGACCCGGAGCCCGGGACCCGGAAAGGCGGGCGCTCGAAGGCCAGGGATTCCGGGCGAGAAGGCGATGTGCGCATGCGGTACGCCAGCCTCCGCGCGGCGCGCCACGCGGAAAGACCAACGCCTCCGACCACGACGCAGCGCAGCAAGGCCGAGCGGCGCCTGCCCGCGCGCTCCACTACGGCGCTTGCGACGCCCCACCCGGGTCCCGGGTCCCGAGTCCCGGGTCCCGGCTCTCCAGCCCCACCGAGGTCCGCACCTCGAACAGCTCCGGAAAGAAGGTCAGCGCCAGCGCCTGCTGCAGGAAGCCGACGCCGCTGGAGCCGCCGGTGCCGCGCTTGAAGCCGATCACCCGCATCACCGTGCGCATGTGGCGGAAGCGCCACAGCTGGAACTGGGTCTCCAGGTCCACCAGGTCCTCGCACAGCGCGTACTCGCGCCAGTAGCGGTCGGTGTTCTCGTAGATGCGCTCGAACACCGGGCGCAGCAGCGGGTCGCTGACGTGCGGCTGGCGCCAGTCGCGGGCGTGGTACGGCGCCGGCACCGCGTGGCCGAAGCGGGCCAGGTAGCGCAGGAACTCCTCGTACAGGCTGGGCGCCTCCAGCACCGCCTGCAGCGCCGCCTGGCCCTGCGGGTCGTGGTCGAACACCGGCAGCATCTGCGCGTTCTTGTTGCCGAGCATGAATTCGATGGTGCGGTACTGCAGCGACTGGAAGCCGGAGGACGGACCCAGCACGTCGCGGAAGCCCATGTACTCGGACGGGGTCAGGGTCTCCAGCACCGACCACTGCTCGGTCAGCAGGCGCAGCACCTGCTTGCTGCGCGCCAGCACCTTGCGGCACTGCCACACCTGGTCGCGCTGCAGGTGCGCGATCGCCGCGCCCAGCTCATGCGCCAGCAGCTTGAGCCACAGCTCGGAGGTCTGGTGCTGGACGATGAACAGCAGTTCGTCGTGGTGCGGCGGGTTCGACAGCGGCTGCTGCGCCGACAGCAGCCGGTCCAGGCGCAGATAGCCGCCGTAGGTCAGGCGGCCTTCCAGGTCGGTGTGGATGCCGGCTTCGAGCGGGCGCTGGTTCTGTTCGACGGGCATGGGCGGCGTGGGCGTTCCGGGCCGGCAAGGGTACCGCAGCGACGAATGTCACACATTCGTCAGCACCGGCTGACAAACTCCGGCACAATCGTCGGCGGCGCCTGGGGGGCGCCGTCACGTTATCTGCGTAAGAGCGGCAAACCAAACTACTGCGCAGCCACCAGGCGGGCGCGGACGGTGCTCGGAATCCTCATGTACCACTCGTACACTGCGGTTCCTCCGCGCCGTCCGCACCCACCTGGCGACTGCTCGCTACGTTTCGTTCGCCACTCTTAAGTCCACGTCTTCAAGGATTGGGGAGATCTTGTTCATGCGAACCATGCTGCTTCGAGCTGCAGTGTTGTCATGCGCGCTGGGTTGTGCCGGGTACGCCCAGGCCCAGGTGGTCATCAGCCAGGTCTATGGCGGTGGCGGCAACAGCGGCGCCACCTACAAAAGCGATTTCGTCGAATTGCACAACAACGGCAGCGAGGCGGTGAGCCTGGCCGGCTGGTCGGTGCAGTACGCCTCGGCCGCCGGCAGCAGCTGGCAGGTCACCACGCTCAGCGGCAGCATCGCGCCGGGCGGCTACTACCTGGTCAAACAGGCCGACGGCAGCGGCGGCAGCACCGCGCTGCCCACGCCCGACGCCACCGGCACCATCGCCATGAGCGGCAGCGCCGGCAAGATCGCGCTGAGCAAGAGCAGCGCCGCGCTGAGCGGCGCCTGCCCGGCCGGCAACGCCGACTTCGTCGGCTACGGCAGCAGCGCCAGCTGCGCCGAGGGCAGCGCCCCGACCGCCGCGCCCAGCAACACCCTGGCGGTGCTGCGCGGCAACGGCGGCTGCAGCGACAGCGACAACAACAACGCCGACTTCGCCACCGGCGCGCCGACCCCGCGCAACAGCGCCGCGCCGGTCAGCCTGTGCGGCGGCGGCAACCAGCCGGTGGCCAGCGTGGCCAACGTCAGCCGCGCCGAAGGCGACAGCGGCAGCAGCGCATTCGTGTTCACGGTGACGCTGAGCCAGCCGGCCGGTAGCGCCGGTGTGACTTTCACCGTCGCCACCCGCGACGGCACCGCCACTGCCGGCAGCGACTACCAGGCACTGGCCGCGACCCAGGTGACCATCCCGGCCGGCGAAAGCAGCGCCGAGGTGCGCGTGCTGGTCAACGGCGACACCAGCAACGAACCCGACGAGACCTTCTACCTCGACATCACCGGCGTCAGCGGTGCGCTGCCGTCCACGCTGACCGCCAGCGGGGTGATCCTCAACGACGACTTCAACCTGGTGCCGATCCACAGCATCCAGGGCAGCGGCGCGCGCTCGCCGCTGGTCGGCCAGGTGGTCGCCACCAGCGGCATCGTCACCGCGCGGCGCAGCGCCGGCTTCTTCCTGCAGACGCCCGACGCCCAGGCCGACGCCGACCCGCTCACCTCCGAGGGCATCTACGTCTACACCGGCAGTGCGCCGCCGGCCGAGGCCGCGGTGGGCAATTCGGTGCGGGTGCAGGCCACGGTGGTCGAATACGTGCCCAGCACCGACCCCAGCCAGCCGCCGCTGACCGAACTGACCGCGCCGACGGTGCTGCTGCAGTCCACCGGCAATCCGCTGCCGGCCGCGGTCGAGCTGACCACCCGTTTCCCCGACCCGAACGGCGCCTACGACCAGCTCGAGCGCCTGGAAGGCATGCGCGTCACCGTGCCCAGCCTGACCGTCAACACGCCGACCCTGGGCAACGTCAACGAGACCAACGCCAGCGCCACCAGCAATGGCGTGTTCCATGCCGTGGTCACCGGCCTGCCGCGCGCCTGGCGCACCGCCGGCGTGCAGCAGCCCGACGCGCTGCCGGCCGGCTCGCCGGCCGATGTGCCGCGCTGGAACACCAGCCCGCAGGTGTTCGCGGTCGGCAGCGCCGGCCTCGGCGGCCAGCGCATCGACGTGGCCGCCGGCTGCACCGTGCTCGGCGTCAGCGGCCCGCTGGACTACAGCTTCCGCCGCTACACCATCTACCCGGAAACCGCGCCCACCGTGCAGTGCGACGGCGCCGACCAGCCCAAGGCCGCCCCCGCGCCGCAGGCCGACGACGTCAACATCGCCACCTACAACATGGAGCGCTTCTTCGACGACCAGAACGATCCGGCGATCGGCGAACCGGTGCTGACCGCGGCCGCCTACCAGGCGCGCCTCAACAAGGCCTCGCTGGCGATCCGCAACTACCTCAACACCCCCGACATCCTCGGCACGGTGGAGATCGAGAACCTGAGCGTGCTGCAGACCCTGGCCGACCGCGTCAACCGCGACGCGGTCGCCGCCGGCCAGCCCGATCCGCAGTACGTGGCCTACCTGCAGGAAGGCAACGACGTGGGCGGCATCGACGTCGGCTTCCTGGTCAAGACCGCGCAGGTCGGCGCCGGCATCGCCCGCGTCGAGGTGGTCTCGGTGAGCCAGGAAGGCAAGGCCGCCACCTGGACCGAGCCCAGCGGCACCGTCAGCCTGCTCAACGACCGTCCGCCGCTGCTGCTGAAGGCGGTGGTGCATTTCGCCGACGGCCGTGCGCTGCCGCTGACCGTGGTCGAGGTGCACCAGCGTTCGCTCAACGGCGCCGAGACCGACGACGCCAGCGGCCAGCGCATCCGCGCCAAGCGCCAGGCGCAGGCGGTGTTCCTGGCCAACCTGCTGCAGGCGCGCCAGACCGCCGATCCGACCGAGCAGTTGCTGGTGATGGGCGACTTCAACGCCTTCGAGTTCAACGACGGCTACGTCGATGCGATGGGCACCATCACCGGCCTGCCGGCGCCCGACGCGCAGACCGTGGTCGGCGGCGACGGCGCCACCCTGGTCGATCCGGCGCTGTACAACCTGACCCTGCTGTCGACGCCGGACCAGAGCTACTCCTACGCCTACGACGGCAACGTGCAATCGCTGGACCACATCCTGGCCAACCGTGCGCTGATGCGCTCGGCGCAGATCGCCGGTCTCAGCGAAGCCCATGCGCGGCTCAACGCCGACTTCCCGGCCGTGGCCCGCAACGACGCCAACTCGCCGGCGCGGCTGTCCGACCACGACCCGGCGGTGGTGCTGATCAAGCTCAAGCCGCTGGAGCGCGCCGACCTGAGCCTGCGCGTGAGCGCCGCCAACGCGTCGGTCTATGCCGGCGACACCATCCGCTACAGCGTCACCCTGGCCAACGCCGGTCCGGACGCGGCGCGTGCGGCGGCAGTCGCCTTCGCCCTGGACGCGGCGGTGGCCCCGAGCGTGACCGCCGCCCCGGGCTGGGACTGCGCCGCGCCGGAGGTGGCTGCGCAGACCGTGGTCACCTGCAGCACCGCGCAGTTCGCCGCCGGCACCACGCCGCGCTTCGAGGTGGCGGTGCCGGCCGGCACCGCCCTGGTCGGGCGCAGCCTGAGCCTGGCCGCATCGGTGGCCTCGCAGACCGAGGACCCCAACCCCGGCGACAACGGCGGCGGCGCCACCGTGGCGGTGCAGGCGCGTCCGGCCGGCGACCTGGCGGTGTCGATCGACGGCCCGGCCACCCTGCCGTTCTTCGCCTTCTTCGCCGACTACCGCATCGACGTGCGCAACCACGGCAATGCGCCGGTGCAGGGCGCCAGCCTGGAGATCGACGGCAGCACCCTGTCCGCCCTGACCGCGCTGGTGCCGCCGCGCGGCTGGCAGTGCGTGCGGCAGAACCACGGCCTGCGCAGCGCGCGCTTCCAGTGCCGCAGCGGCGCCGACCTGGCGCCGGGCGCCAGCGCCGCGTTCCGCCTGAGCCTGGCGACACGGCCGCTGCCGGCCGACCGCCAGATCGTGATCGGCGCCAGCGCCGGGTCGACCTCGGCCGATGCCGACCCGAGCGACAACAGCGCGCGCTTGAGCACCCGCGTGGAGGGGCTGCGCCTGTTCGGCCGCTGATCGCGGCAAGCGGTGCAGACGAAAGGGCGTGGCCGCAAGGCCACGCCCTTTTTGCTTGGGGCAACGCCACCCGGCGCCGATCACGCGCTGCCGAAAGCGCTATCGCGCAGGAGCGGCGTCAGCCTCGATGGGGGATTCCCGGTAACGCCCGTCGCGGCTGAAGCCGCTGTTACGAGGCGACGTCCATGCGGCTTGAGGGTGCGTAGCGGGCGATGCGCGATGCCCTTCCGCTGCTGCTGCACGTGTACGCCTTCTGTCCTTGTCCGACACCCTCGCCTCCAGCGCGCGCACCGCACCGCTGGCATGTACCACCGCCACCGGTGGACACCCACGCGCACATGAACGGCATGCATCGCAGTGCAACATCGGCGATACCCAACGCCATCAATCGGCAACGCGGCGCGACCACGCTTTTCTTGTGCGATACGGCATCGCCGCGTGCTGCGGTGCACGACGGCTTTTGTGCACGGCTTCCTTAACATGCCGACTCATATCATTTGAAACTTGTTGTCGAGAGCGCCATCGCCATGAGCATCGCCGCCCAGTTCGAAATTGAGTTCCTGCAGTACCTCGACGCGGGCGGCCAGCCGGTCCGCGACGCGCTTCCGGCCGACTCGGCCAACCCGCAGACGCTGCTGGCGCTGTTCAAGCAGATGCTCTACGTGCGCACCTTCGACAGCAAGGCGGTGGCCCTGCAGCGCACCGGCAAGCTGGGCACCTACGCCTCCTGCCTGGGCCACGAGGCCACCCACATCGGCATCGGCGCGTCGATGCGCCGCGGCGACGTGCTGGCGCCCAGCTACCGCGAGTACGGCGCCATGTTCATGCGCGGCGTGCGCCCGCGCGAGATCCTGCTGTACTGGGGCGGCGACGAGCGCGGCAGCGACTTCCAGCGCGATTCCGACGCCGCCCGCGACTTCCCGATCTGCGTGCCGATCTCCACCCAGTGCCTGCACGCCGCCGGCGCCGCGCTGGCGTTCAAGCTGCGCGGCGAACCCCAGGTGGCGGTGGCCACCTGCGGCGACGGCGGCTCGTCCAAGACCGACTTCTACGCCGCGCTCAACTCCGCCGGCGCCTACCAGCTGCCGTTGATCCTGTGCGTGATCAACAACGGCTGGGCGATCTCGGTGCCGCGCAACGCGCAGACCGGCGCGCAGACGCTGGCGCAGAAGGGCCTGGCCGGCGGCCTGCACTGCCTGCAGGTGGACGGCAACGACCTGATCGCCGTGCTCGAAGCGATGCGCCAGGCGCGCGAGCGCGCGCTGGCTGGCCAGGGCGGCACGGTGATCGAGTTCATGACCTACCGCCTGTCCGACCACACCACCGCCGACGACGCGCGCCGCTACCGCGACGACGCCGAGGTCAAGCAGGCCTGGGAACGCGAGCCGCTGCTGCGCCTGCGCACCTGGCTGAGCGCGCAGGGCCTGTGGAGCGAGGAAGAGGAAGCCGCGTGGAAGCAGGAATGCGCGCGCCTGGCCGACATCGAACTCAACGCCTACCTGGAAACCCCGGTGCAGCCGGTGGAAGCCATGTTCGATTACCTGTACGCCGACCCGCCGCCGGACCTGCTCGCGCAGCGCGCCGAGGCCATCGCCCTGGAGCAGCGCCATGGATGAGTTGAGCCCCCGCCTCGCCGATCACACGGCCGCGCCTGCGGCCGGCACCGCCCACAGCGCCGCCACCGCGCGCGGAGACAGCCCGATGACCAGCACGCCCATTACCCTGATCGAAGCGGTGACCCAGGCGCTGGCCTGGGAACTGCAGCACGACCCGTCGGTGCTGGTGCTGGGCGAGGACGTGGGCGTCAACGGCGGCGTGTTCCGCGCCACCGCCGGCCTGCAGCAGCGCTTCGGCGCGCAGCGCGTGCTCGACACCCCGCTGGACGAGACCACCATCGCCGGGCTTAGCGTCGGCCTCGCCGCGCAGGGCATGAAGCCGGTGGCCGAGGCGCAGTTCGACGGCTTCGTCTATCCGATGGTCGATCACCTGATCTGCCACGCCGCGCGCCTGCGTACCCGTACGCGTGGCCGCTTGCACTGCCCGATGGTGCTGCGCGTGCCGTGGGGCGGCGGCATCCGCGCGCCGGAACACCACAGCGAAGCCAACGAAGCCATCTTCACCAACGTGCCGGGCCTGCGCGTGGTGCTGCCGTCCTCGCCGCAGCGCGCCTACGGCCTGCTGCTTGCGGCGATCCGCGAGCCGGATCCGGTGATCTACATGGAACCCAAGCGCATCTACCGGCAGTACAAGGAAGTGGTCGCCGACGATGGCGAGGCGCTGCCGCTGGACGTGTGCTTCGTGCTGCGCGACGGCACCGACGTGACCCTGGTCGCCTGGGGCGCGCAGGTCAAGGAAGCGCTGGAGGCCGCCGACCGGCTCGCCGCCGACGGCATCAGCGCCGAAGTGATCGACGTGGCCACGCTGCGCCCGCTGGACTTCGACACCATCGCCGAATCGGTGGCGCGCACCGGCCGCTGCGTGATCGTGCAGGAGGCCCCGCGCAGCGCCGGCTTCGGCGCCGAGATCGCCGCGCGCCTGGCCGAGCAGTCGATGTACGACCTGGTCGCGCCGGTGCAGCGCGTGACCGGCTACGACACCCACATCCCGCTGTTCCGGCTGGAAATGAAGTACCTGCCGAGCACCGACAAGATCGTCGCCGCGGCCAAGCGGGCGATGGCCGCGGGTTGATATGCAGGCACGTTTGATCAGCGATTACCGCGCCGCCTATCCGCATCCGATCCGCATCGCCGCCGGCGAGCGGGTCGCGCTGGGCGTGCGCGACGAGGAGTGGCCGGCGTTCGTCTGGATCACCGGCGCCGCCGGCAGCGCCGGCTGGGCGCCGCTGGCCTGGCTGCAGCCGACCGGCGACGGCCATGCCGTGGCGATGCGCGACTACGACGCGCGCGAACTCGATGCCGCGCAGGGCGACACCGTCGTCCTGCATCACGAATACGGCGACTGGTGGTGGGCCGAGCGCGCCGACGGCACGCAGGGCTGGCTGCCGGCACGCGACCTGGAACTGCTGGAAGAGACCACATGAGCCAAACCAAGAATTTCAATCTGCCCGACCTGGGCGAAGGCCTGCCCGACGCCACCATCGTCGAGTGGTTCGTCAAGGAAGGCGACACCATCCGGCTGGACGAGCCGCTGGTGTCGATGGAAACCGCCAAGGCGGTGGTCGAAGTGCCGTCGCCGGTCTCCGGCAAGGTGCTGAAGCTGGCCGGCGCGCCGGGCGACATCGTCGTGACCGGCAGCATGCTGGCGCAGTTCGCGCCCGACCCGAACCTGCCGCAGCGCGCCGAAGGCCAGGACACCGGCCATCACCATGGCGGCGCGGCACCAGCCGCGTCCGGCAAGGGTGCCGGCGCGGACACCGCTGCGGCCGATGACCGCGTGGTCGCCTCCGACGACGGCGGCGAACTGCACGACGCCGACAACGCGCAGTCCGCAGGCGAGCGCGACGATGCCGGCACCGTGGTCGGCGCGATGCAGAGCTCCAACACCGTGCACAGCGAGCAGGCCGTGTCGGTCGGCGGCGTACGCGCGATGCCGGCGGTACGCGCCCTGGCCAAGAAGCTGGGCGTGGACCTGGGCCGGGTGCGTGCCAGCGGCGCCGACGGCGCAGTCACCCTGGCCGACGTCAAGCAGGCCGCGGCCGATGGTTCGGCGAAAGCCGGCGCCGCTGCAGGAACGGCTTCGGCCGCGACTGCACGGAGCCCTGCCGTCGCGGCTGAAGCCGCTCCTGCGCCGGCCCGCACATCCCAAGCCGCACCTGCGCGCACCCCGCTCTCCGCCGCCGGCAAGCCGATGCGCACGCAGCCGCCGGGCGTGGCCGTGCAGGGCCAGCCCGAGCCGCTGAAAGGCGTGCGCCGCAACATGGCGCGGGTGATGGCCGAGGCGCAGCGCCAGGTGGTGCTGACCACGCTCAACGACGATGCCGACCTGCACGCATGGACGCCGGGCAACGACACCACCGGGCGCCTGGTGCGCGCGATCGTCGCCGCCTGCCAGGCGGTGCCGGCGCTCAACGCCTGGTTCGACGGCGAGGCGCTGACCCGCACCCTGCACGCGCACGTGGACATCGGCATCGCCGTGGACACCGACGACGGCCTGTTCGTGCCGGCCTTGCGCAACGCCGACATGCTCGATGCGCGCGGCGTGCGCGAAGGCATCAACCGCCTGCGCCAGCAGGTGGAGGCGCGCAGCATTCCGGCCTCGGAGCTGAGCGGCTACACCATCTCGCTGTCCAACTTCGGCATGTTCGCCGGCCGCTACGCCACCCCGATCGTGGTGCCGCCGTGCGTGGCCATCGTCGCCGCAGGCCGCGCCCGCCACCAGCTGGTGCCGGTGATGGGCGGCGTGGAGACGCACAAGATCCTGCCGCTGTCGCTGAGCTTCGACCACCGCGCCTGCACCGGCGGCGAAGCGGCGCGCTTCCTGCGCGCGATGATCGACGACCTGGCGCTGCCGGCCTGAGCGCCGGCCGCCTTGCAGATCAGCCAACCTGCCTGGTACCAGACGGTGCATCTGCTGCGCTGACGCAGTAGATGCACCGCCATGGTGGTATGCACCCCCATTGTGGGAGGGACTTCAGTCCCGACGCGACAAACAAAAAGCGGTGGGTCTCAAGCCTTTCTGCAGCGGATGCCACGCAGGTCACGTCACGGGGCATGTTCTCGGCGGTCTTCCAAAAATCGCGTATTCATTCCCCGAGCAACTCCAGCACAGCGCGTCGGGGCTGAAGCCCCTCCCACAGTGCAACGACCACGCACAACGGTCCGGTCTGGGATTGCCGCTATCGGCCGCTTCGACGCCTCGCTGCACCGAGCGAGCGACATCGCATCGCGCGCATAGGAACGTCCAGATTTCAGGCGTCATGCGGGGATGACACACCGATCTGCCGCGACGACGCATCCCGCATCACACCGGCGTGCAGCGCGCATTCGGTAGACACAAAATCCTGAACGCAACCTGTCTACCACGCGACGCGACGCCGCCGTTATGGTCGCTGCACAGGGGGAGGCACTGCGCCGATCGGCCGCACTGCCCTGAACGTCATGCCACGCACCGCGCCACGGCCGCTTCGCTGCCGCGTCGGCGCGTCCTTCCTTCTTGCGTTCGAGGATTCCGCTCATGACTCTGCCACGTCATCATCGTCCGTCGGTGCTGCTGCCCTCCCTGCTGCTCGCGCTCGCCGCCACCTCCGCCAGCGCCGCGCAACGCGTGGATCTTCACGCCAAGAATCCGGACACGCTCGGTACCCAGTACCGCAGCGCCGCCGCGCGCGTGGGCGGCATCCCGGCAGCACCCGCGGTCCGCCATGCCGAACTGATCGGGCTGGACGCCGAGTCCGCGCTGACCCTGCTCGGCAGCAGCGAAGATGCCGACGGCACCGTGCACCGCCGCTACCAGCAGACCTTCCGCGGCATTCCGGTGTGGGGCGAGCAAGTGATCGTCAGCGAGCGCGCCGACGGCAGCGTGCGCAGCCTGTTCGGCCGCTCGGTGGCTGGGCTGGCCAGCGAACTGCCGGCCACCGCCACCAACGCCGCCAGTGCCTCGCTGAGCGCCGCTGCCGCGCTGCGTGTGGCCCAGCGCGTCGCGCTGGGCGCCGCCCAGGCCGAGCGCCGCATCGAACGCGCGCAGGCGCCGCAGATGATCTATCTCGACGACAGCGACCGCGCGCACCTGGCCTACGTGGTGTCGTTCTTCGCCGATGCGCCGAACGGCGGCGCGCCGAGCCGGCCGTTCGTGATCGTGGATGCGCGCAGCGGCGCCATCCTCAAGCAGTGGGACGCGCTGACCACGCGCGACGCCACCGGCCCGGGCGGCAACGCCAAGACCGGCCAGTACGAGTACGGCAGCGACAGCATCCACGGCTTCCTGGAGGTGGACGACAACTGCCGCATGCAGAACAGCAACGTCAAGTCGGTGAACCTCAACGGCGGCAGCTCCGGCACCACCGCGTACCAGTTCACCTGCCCGCGCAACACCTACAAGGCCATCAACGGCGCCTACTCGCCGATCAACGACGCGCACTACTTCGGCGGCGTGATCGAGAAGATGTACCGCAGCTACGTCGGCGTGGCGCCGCTGACCTTCCAGCTGGTGATGCGCGTGCATTACGGCACGCGCTACGAGAACGCCTTCTGGAACGGTTCGACGATGAACTTCGGCGACGGCAACACGCGGTTCTATCCGCTGGTCAGCGCGGATGTCGCCGGCCACGAGGTCTCGCACGGCTTCACCGAGCAGCATTCCAACCTCACCTATTCCGGCCAGTCCGGCGGCATCAACGAGGCGTTCTCGGACATGGCCGGCGAGGCCACCGAGTACTACCTCAAGGGCACGAACGACTTCAAGGTCGGCACCGAGATCTTCAAGGCCAACGGTGCGCTGCGCTACATGGCCAACCCGACCCAGGACGGCAGCTCGATCGACAACGCCGCCAACTACCGCAGCGGCCTGGACGTGCATTACTCCTCGGGCGTCTACAACAAGGCGTTCTACACCCTGGCCACCACTTCCGGCTGGAACACGCGCAGCGCCTTCGAAGTGTTCGCCCGCGCCAACCAGCTGTACTGGACGCCCAGCACCAGCTTCAACAGCGGCGCCTGCGGCGTGCAGACCGCCGCGAGCGACCTGAGCCGCTCGGTGACCGCAGTGCGCAATGCCTTCGCCGCGGTCGGCGTCAGCTGCCCGCAGTAACCTGCCCACTCGCGCACGGCCATCCACATGGATGGCCGTGCGTTGCAGTTGGGGATTGGCGATTGGCGATTGGCAACAGGTGCCCTAGCCGATCGTCGCGTAGGAGCGGCGCTTGTCCCCTTTTCGGGATCAGCCGCGACGGGCGAAGTGGCGTGCTCTCCGATGCCGCAATGCGTCGGGACTGAAGTCCCTCCCACAGTGCACCCGGCGAGCTCGCCGCACGCCCTCGTGGAAGCGGCTCTTGTCCCCTTTTCGGGATCAGCCGCGACGCGCGATCGCCAAAACGTCACGACGGAAGCCGCTCCTGCGCCGGGTCGGCGATACTGTGTGGTCTCTCCCGCGCCCTGCCCGCCTCCGATGCCGTTCGCTTCCCTCGGTCTGTCGCCCGCGCTGTATCCCGCCTTCGCCGCCGCGCTCGCGCGCGTCGGCTGGCAGACACCCACGCCGATCCAGCAGCAGGCCGTACCGCTCGTCGTCGCCGGCCACGATCTGCTGGCCATGGCGCAGACCGGTTCCGGCAAGACCGCGGCGTTCGCGCTGCCGTTGCTGCAGACCTGCGCGCAGGCGGCCAGGCCGGCGCGCTCCACCCGCGTGCTGGTGCTGGTGCCGACCCGCGAACTGGCGGTGCAGGTCGCCGACACCTTCGTCGCGCTGGGCCTGGAATTGCCGCGGCGGCCGCGGGTGGTGGTGGCGGTCGGCGGCGTCTCGATCAATCCGCAGATGCTGGCGCTGCGCGGCGGCGCCGACGTGGTGGTGGCCACGCCCGGGCGCCTGCTGGATCTGTTGGCGCAGCGCGCGCTGCAACTGGACGCGGTGGCGCACCTGGTGCTGGACGAGGCCGACCGCCTGCTCGACCTGGGCTTCGGCGCCGAACTGGAGCGGCTACTGCACCTGTTGCCGCCGACGCGGCAGACCCTGTTGTTCTCGGCCACCCTGCCAGCCCCGATCGCGGCGCTGGCCACGCGCCTGCTGCGCGCGCCGCGACGCATCGGCGACGCCGCCGACGCCGCCCCGATCCCGGCGACGCTGCGCCAGCGCGCGATCGAGGTCGACGACGGGCGTCGCCTGGCGTTGCTGCAGCATTTGCTGGAACAGGAAGCATGGCCACGCGCACTGGTGTTCGTGGCCAGCCGGCGCAGCACCGAGCAGGTCGCCACGGCACTGAGCAAGGCCGGCATCGCCGCGCAACCGCTGCACGGCGACCTCGCCCAGGGCCGGCGTCAGCGCACGCTGGAGGCGTTCCGCCAGCAGCAACTGCGCGTGCTGGTGACCACCGACCTGGCCGCGCGCGGCATCGACATCGCCGCGCTGCCGGTGGTGGTGAACTACGACCTGCCGCGTTCCACCGCGGACTACACCCATCGCATCGGCCGCAGCGCGCGCGCCGGCGCCGAGGGCCAGGCGCTGAGCTTCGTCGACGCGGCCAGTGCGGCGCATCTGCGCCTGATCGAAAAGCGGCAAGGCGTGCGCGTGCCGCGCGAACGCATTCCCGGCTTCGAGCCGAAGCAAGCGCCAACCCCGGCCGCCGCACCGTCCACGGAGGCGGCCGCCTCCACCGGCGGCATCAAGGGCAAGCGACCGAGCAAGAAGGACAGGCTGCGCGCGGCGCGTGCGCAGGACGGGGAGCCGCCCGCGAGCGGCTGAGCGGCGCGGCACGACCCCGATACGCGGGTGCGCCGGATCGCGCTCAGTCCTCGAAGGGATCGTGCTCGCTTTCGCCCTGCACGCCCTTGGCCCGCGGCGGCCGCGTGCACGCGCGGCTGCGGATCTCCACGTAGAACTGCTCGCCGCCGGCGGCGACCAGCGCGTCGACCGCACGCAGCAGTTCGGCCGGCGGCAGCACCGCGGCGGTGGCTTCCTCGGTGCCGAACAGGGTGTCGAAATCCCAGTAGTCCGCACCGGCCGGCAAGGTCTTGCGGCGCTCGCGGCGGATGTACTTGCGGATGTCGTGCTTGGCGGCGTCGAGCAGGCGGTCGGGATGCTTGCCTTCGATGCGGAGCCGGTAGGTCTTCTTCACTGCGGGAAATCCTGGAAAGGGAATGCGGCGGTCATCGCAGGGCGACGGCGCGGCGGGCGCACCGACGGACGGCGCGTACGACGGCCGCCATGGTGCCAGAAGCGGCCACGCGCTGCGGATTGCGCGGATAATCGGCGCACGCCCCACGGCACGCAGGAGCCACCGATGACCGATCCGTCCGCTTTCGCGGGATACCGCGTGCTCGTCGCCGGCGCCAGCCGCGGGATCGGCCTGGCGATCGCCGATGCCTTCGCCCGCCATGGCGCCGCAGTGGCGATCTGCGCGCGCAGTCCCGCGCCGCTGGCCGACGCCGCCGCGCAGCTGCAGCGCCACGGCCACCTGGTCGCGGCGCAGTGCTGCGATCTGGCCGACGCCGCGCAGATCCAGACCTGGGTGGCCCAGGCCGCGGACGCACTGGGTGGCATCGACGTGATGATCAACAACGCCTCCGGCTACGGCCATGGCGACGACGATGCGAGCTGGCAGGCCGGCTTCGACATCGACCTGATGGCCGCGGTGCGCTGCAACCGCGCCGCGTTGCCGCAGCTGCGCGGCAGTGGTCGCGGCTGCATCCTCAACATCAGCTCGATCAACGGCCTGCGGCCGACGCCGCGGGTGCCGGCGTACTCGGCGGCGAAGGCGGCGCTGAACTATTACACGACCACCCTGGCGACGCAGCTGGCGCGCGAGCGGATCCGGGTCAATGCGATCGCACCCGGTTCCATCGAGTTCCCCGGCGGCCTGTGGGAGCAGCGCCGCCAGCAGCAGCCTGAGCTGTACCGGCAGATCCGCGCCAGCATTCCGTTCGGCGCCTTCGGCGCGATCGACGACGTCGCCAACGCGGCGCTGTTCCTGGCCTCGCCGCAGGCGCGCTGGATCACAGGCCAGGTACTGGCGGTGGACGGTGGACAGTCGCTGGGCGCCTGAAGTGCGTCGCGAGCGCGATGCTGCGCTCGCGCGCACTCTCCCATCCCGAATCCCCACTCCCCAATCCCCGCTCCTAAGCCAACTGCGCCGCCTCGATCACCTGCACGCCCGGGCGCGGCCGCAGCGCGGCATCGACCAGCGCCGCGGCGATGCGTCCGGCCGGATTGATCCGGTAGCGCCGCGGCAGCAACGGCCCGAGCGCACGCAACACCACGCTGGCGGCATGCTCGCCGCGGCGGCGTTGCGCACGCTCGCCGCCGATTAGGCCAGGCCGCACCAGGGTCAGCGAGTGAAAGCCGAGCGCGCGCAGGTCGTGTTCCAGGTCGCCCTTGACCCGGTTGTAGAACGCCCAGGACCGCGGATTCGCGCCCAGCGCGGAGTTCAGCGCGAAGGCCTCGGTGCCGTGCTGGCGCAGCAGGCGCGCGATCGCCAGCGGATAGTCGTGATCGACCCGGCGGAATGCCGCGCGCGAGCCGGCCTGGCGCATCGTGGTGCCGAGCGCGCAGATCGCCCCCTGCACTTGCCACCACGGCGCCTGCACCGGCAGCGCGTCGAAGTCGAGCACCGGGTTGAGCAGCTTGGGATGGGTCATGGCCAGCGCGCGCCGGGTCGGCGCGATCACCGCGCTGCAGGCCGGCTCGGCCAGCAACTGGGTCAGCGCGTGGCCGCCAACCAGGCCGGTGGCGCCGGCGAGCAGGATTTTCATGGGAACGGCCTTGGTGTTGGCTGGGATGGGGCGACTATCGCAGGGGTGGTGGCAAGGTGCTGTCTGGGATGTTTGCGGCGGGCGTGGGCCATGAGGCGCTGCGCGCTCGTACCCTCACCCCAACCCCTCTCCCGGGGGGAGAGGGGCTTCAGCTGTTCCCTTCTCCCATCGGGACCATGGCCCCCTTTTCGGGGGAAGGTGCCCCGCAGGGGCGGATGAGGGTACGGCGGCCCAGCCAGGCGCCCATCCCACATGGCAGCCCGGCAGTCCGCCCCCCGGTCGCCGCGCCGCAGCAGGTACGCCACAATAGCCGCCCCATCGCGCCGGCCGGCGCGCTGCAACCTATGAGGAGCGGTTCGATGTTCGTGGTGTGCGGAGAGGCCTTGTACGACATCTTCATCGACGGCTACGCCGGCACCTCGGTCGCGATGACCGCGCGCCAGGGCGGTTCGCCGTTCAACGTGGCGATCGGCCTGGCCCGCCTGGGCGCGCCGTCGGCGCTGTTCACCGGCCTGTCCACCGATCCGCTGGGCCGCCAGCTGCGTGCCACCCTCGAAGGCGAAGGCGTGGCCCTGGACTACTGCATCGACAAGCGCGAGGCCACCACCCTGGTGATGGTCGCGCTGGACGCGAGCGGCGTGCCCAATTACGCCTTCTACGGCACCGGCTGCGCCGACCGCGCGCTGACCGAGGCCGACCTGCCCACGCTGGACGCGCGCGTCGGCGGCCTGCATTTCGGCTCCTACACCCTGGTCGCCGAGACCACCGCCAGCACCTTCCAGGCGCTGGCCGAGCGCGAGCGCGGGCAGCGGCTGATCTCGCTGGACCCGAACGTGCGGCCGACGGTGGAGCCGGACATGGCGGTGTGGCGCGCGCGGCTGGCGCGCTGGATCACGCTGGCGCACGTGGTCAAGGTCAGCCAGGAGGACATCGAGCTGCTGTATCCGCAGCAGGATCCGTTAGCCATCGCCCGCAGCTGGCTACAGCACGGGCCGTCGCTGGTGGTGATGACCCTGGGCGGCGACGGCGCGGTGGCCTGGCGCGGCGACAGCGAAGCGCGTGTGCCCGGCCGCGTGGTGCAGGTGGCCGACACCGTCGGCGCCGGCGACAGCTTCCAGGCCGCGCTGCTGCAGCAGTTGCCCGATCCGGCCGCGCTGGCGGCGCTGGGCAGCGAGCCCGCCGCGCTGGAGCGCCTGCTGCAGTTCTGCGTGGCCGCCGCGGCGATCAACTGCACCCGTGCCGGCGCCAACCCGCCCAGCCTGGACGACGTCCGCGCCGCGCTCTGACGTCGGCCGACGGCATGCACGCGGCGCCCGCGGCCGGCTTGCCTATGATGGGCCGGCCGCCCGCGGCGACACATCCACCGGGAGACCTGCCTTGACCGACCTGTCCGAGATCGCCGTGCGCCTGGGGATCGCCGCCCTCGCCGGCGCGGCGATCGGGTTGAACCGCGACCTGCACGGCAAGCCGATCGGCATCCGCACGCTGGGCCTGGTCGGCCTGGCCACCGCGATGGTGGTGCTGCTGGCCGACCCGCTCGGCAAGGGCGGCTTCACCGATGCCGGCAGCCGCGTCATCCAGGGCATCCTCACCGGCATCGGTTTCCTCGGCGCCGGCGTCATCTATCACACACAGAAACATGTGCGGGTGCATGGCCTGACCAGCGCCGCCTGTGTCTGGCTCACCGCCTGCGTCGGCATCATGTGCGGCGCCGGCCAGTGGCAGATCGTGGCCGTGTCGCTGGCCATCGCCTTCGTCATCCTGCTGTTCGGCGGCCGCGTCGAACGCGCCCTGCACGCACTCCTGGGCGGCAGGCCGGCGCATGACGCCACGCCGGATCAGTCGTCGGACAGCGGCCCGCACCAGCCCGGCAAATAGCTCGCCTCCTTGCTCTTGGCGAGCGCGAGCGCGGTCTCCATGGAACGGGCGAAATCCTCCTTGACGTCGCGGCGCCGCAGCCGGCGGCGGAACAGGTCGGCCCACAGGAATTCGCTGAAGGGCGTGGTGTCCTTGGCGTAGCCGCCGGCGCGGCGGACCTCGCCGGCGAGGCTGCGGTAGGGATCGTCCTTCAGGTCGGCGATGGAGGTGGGCATGTCCTTGAACGGGCGGCGCTCGCCCTTGGCGTCGTAGGGATAGGCCCAGCGGCGATGATCCAGCACGCTCCACAGCGCGGCCTTGTCGACCATGCTGAGGTCGGCGATCACCGTGACCAGGATGTCCTTCACCCCTTCGTCTAGCAGCGCCCGCGCCAGATGGTGGTGATCGACCACGTAGTAGCGGCCATCCGGTCCCAGCACCACCGGGATCATGTGCGTGCCGAGCAGCTCTGCCTGCTTGTGCTTGGACGCGTGCGCGCGCCAGCGCTTGCGCTTCTCCTTCACCTCGCGCATGCCCACGGTCATCTGCGTGGGACGCAGGGACAGGATCGGAACGGGATGCAGCAGCGGTTCGCGGGGATCGGCCATGCTCAGTCTCCGTGGAAGTGTGCGCGCCGGCGGCAGGCGCGGCCGCCAGAGTGCCAGCGTCGTGCGCGTCTTGCACGGCGCCGCGGCACACGCTCCCCTCTCCCTCCGGGAGAGGGGCTGGGTGTGAGGGTGCGACGGCTAGGGAACCTCTTCCCCCAGACACCTCCCTAGCGAACCGCCCCCTCATCCGCCCCTCCGGGGCACCTTCCCCCGAAAAGGGGGCCATGGTCCCGAAGGGAGAAGGAAGCAAGGGGCCGGGGGTAAGGGTACGGCCGCCATGGAGTCCTCTTCACAGACACGACGTCCGCCGGCTCAAGCACGCGCCGCCAGCGCCGATATCCAGTTCCTGAGCGCCACCATCGGCGGCGCATTGACCTGGGGAGGAGCCGGCTGGCATGTCGGACCAACGCGACGAGCCGCCGATCAGCGGACTGCGCAAGCTGCTGTCGCCACGTCGGCGCGATCCCGCGCCGACGACGGCCGCGGGGCTGCCGGCGCGCGCGCAGGGCCACAGCCATGCGCACAAGCACGGCCCTGCGGCGCGGCCCGCGGAGGCGGCCACCGATCCGGCTGCCGCCACCGCCGCGCTGATCCGCCTGTTCCAGCAGGCGCACGAGCCGCAAGGCCTGCTCGGCGCCTTCGCCGACGGCATGGCCTCGCTGCACGGCGAATTGGGCGACATGGGTCGGCGCCTGCAGTCGGCGGCGAGCAGCGGCGACTGGCCCAGCTACGGCCGCGCACTGCGCCAGCTGATCGACAAGTACATCCGCACCATCGACGTCGACGACCCGCTGGCCGGGCCCAGCGACAGCGAACGCCTGCGCGACCTGCTGCGACAGACCGTGGCCGGCGCGCTGGCGGCGCTGCTGCACACCCTGCCCGAGCTCGCCGGCGAGGCCGAGGCCAGCGGCGAGGCGCTGCGCCAGTGGCGTCCCGGGCAGCCGCTGGAACCGGTGGCGCAACAGGTGCGTGAGCTGTGCCACCAGATCGCGTTGCGCGCCAGCGACGGCCAGGAGCAACAGGCGCTGTTGCTGAGCCTGTTCGACCTGTTGCTGGAGAACGTCGGCGAACTGCTCGACGACACCAGCTGGCTGCAGGGCCAGATCGCGGTGGTGCGCGACCTGATCGCCGGGCCGCTGGACCGCTACTCGATCGAGGAGGCGCGCGGCAGCCTGCGCGAGGTGATCTACAAACAGGGCCTGCTCAAGCAGGGCATCGCCGAATCCAAGGAGGCGATGAAGGAGCTGATGCTGAGCTTCGTCGCGGACCTGGACGGCATGGCCGCCAGCACCGGCGAATTCCACGACCGCATCGCCGACTACTCGCAGACCATCCGCGACGCGCGCAGCATCGCCGACCTCAACCGCCTGCTGCAGGAAGTGCTGCAGGACACCAGCCACGTGCAGGAGCAGGCGCTGCGCGCGCGCGATCACCTGATCGCCGCACGCCAGGAGGTGGAGGCGGCCGAGCAGCGCATCCTGCGCCTGGAGCAGGAACTGCAGGACGTCAGCGGCCTGGTGCGGGTCGACCAGCTCACCGGCGCACTCAACCGCCGCGGCCTGGACGACCTGTTCGTGCGCGAACTGGTGCGCACCGAGCGCAGCGCGCAGCCACTGTGCGTGGCGATGCTGGACCTGGACGATTTCCGCAAGCTCAACGAGACCTACGGCCACCCCGGCGGCGACAGCGCGCTGCGTCACCTGGTGGAAGTGGCGCGCACCACCTTGCGCGCCAGCGATGCCATCGCCCGCTTCGGTGGCGAGGAGTTCGTGCTGCTGATGCCGGACTGCACGATCTTCGAGGCCAGTGCGGCGGTGACCCGGGTGCAGCGCGCGCTGGCCCAGCGCGCGGTGGTGCACGAAGACCAGCGCGTGTTCGTCAGCTTCAGCGCCGGCGTCGCCCTGCGCCAACCCGGCGAAGCGCAGGACGCGCTGATCCGCCGCGCCGACCGTGCGCTGTACGAGGCCAAGAAGGCCGGCAAGAATCGGGTGGTGTCGGCCGACTAGCTGGCGCCGGCGTGGCCGGCGCGGGATTGGGGAGTCGGGATTGGGGATTCGCAAAAGCGGGAATGCGCGCCGCTGTTACGAATCCCGAATCTCCAATCCCTAATCCCTGTCCCGCACATTTTTGACGCCCAGCACCACCGCAAGCACCACTGCACCGGCCACGATACCCACCACCGCATTGCCCACCGCAAGCACCAGGCTGCCCAGGCCGCCGGTCGGTGCGATCGCCTGGATGGCGTGGTGCAGCGGGCCGATGCTGTGCACCAGGATGCCGCCGCCGACCAGGAACATCGCCGCGGTGCCGGCGATCGACAGCGTGCGCATCAGCCACGGCGCCAGCCACAGGATGCCGCGGCCGATCGTCGCGGCGGCGGCGCCCTTGCGGCTCAGGTACAGGCCCAGGTCGTCGAGCTTGACGATGCCGGCGACCAGTCCGTAGACGCCGGCGGTCATCGCCAGCGCGATCGCCACCAGCACCGCGAGTTGCTGCACGAACGGCACGCCGGCGACCACGCCCAGCGACAGCACGATGATCTCCGCCGAGAGGATGAAGTCGGTGCGGATCGCGCCCTTGACCTTGTCCTTCTCCAGCGCGACCACGTCCACCTGCTGGTCAGCCAGCGCCTGCACCTGCTGCGCGTGACGTGCCACGTCCTCTTCCTTCGAATGCAGGAAACGGTGCGCCAGTTTCTCCACGCCCTCGAAGCACAGGAACGCGCCGCCGATCATCATCAGCGGGGTGATCGCCCACGGCAGCCAGGCGCTGATCGCCAGCGCCGCCGGCACCAGGATCGCCTTGTTGAGCAGCGAGCCCTTGGCCACCGCCCATACCACCGGCAGTTCGCGGTCGGCGTTCACCCCGGTCACCTGCTGCGCGTTCAGCGCCAGGTCGTCGCCGAGCACGCCGGCGGTCTTCTTGGCCGCGACCTTGGTCAGGATCGACACGTCGTCGAGCAGGGTGGCGATGTCGTCGAGCAGGGTGAACAGGCTGGCGCCGGCCATGCGGGGATTCCATTCGGGATGAGCGGCGATTCTCGCCGATTCCGCCGACCAGGTGCGTGAGCAGGCCGGCCTCAACCGCGCGTAACGCCGGCCCGGCTATCGTGCGCCACACCGACGCACGGCCTGCACAGGACACCCGCATGGACCAGTTCCTCACCGCCCCCCGCGCCATCGTCGACGACGTGCTCGCGGCCGCGGCCATGCTGCAACCGCTGCGGCTGTCCGAGACCGACAGCGGCACCCGCATCGTGCTGCAGGCCGCGCGCGATCCGCGCCAGGTCGCGGTGCTGTCCGGCGGCGGCGCCGGGCACGAGCCGGCGCATGCCGGCTTCGTCGGCCCGGGCATGCTCAGCGGCGCCATCGCCGGCGACCTGTTCGCCTCGCCCGGGGTGGAGGCGGTGCTGGCGGCGATCCGCGCCTGCGCCGACGCGCCCGGCGTACTGCTGGTGATCAAGAACTACACCGGCGACCGGCTCAACTTCGGCCTGGCCGCCGAGCGCGCCCGTGCCGAGGGCATCGACGTGGCCAGCGTACTGGTCGCCGACGACATTGCCCTGCCCGACGCGGCGCAGCCACGCGGCATCGCCGGCACGGTGCTGGTGCACAAGTACGTGGGCCACCTGGCGCGCGAGGGCGTGCCGCTGGCCGAACTGGCGCAGCGCGGCCAAGCCTTCGCCGACCGCCTGCTGTCGCTGGGCATGGCGCTGTCCAGTTGCAGCGTACCCGGCCAGCAGGTCGGCCGCCGCGCGCCGGAACTGGGCCTGGGCATCCACAACGAGCCGGGCGCGCGGCCGGTGCAGCCCGGCACGGTGGAAGAGGCGTTGGCGCTGGTGCTGGACCCGCTGCTGGCGCAGGCCGATGCGCGCCTGGGCGCCGACGCGCCGCTGGTGCTGATGCTCAACGACCTCGGCGGCTGCTCGACGCAGGAACTGGGCGTGCTGACGCGGCTGGCACTGCAGCGCATCGGTGTCGAGCGGGTCGCGCTGATGCCGGTGCCGGCAGCGCTGATGACCTCGATGGACATGCACGGCTTCTCGATCACCCTCGCCCCGGCCGACGCCGACGTGCTCGCCGCACTGCAGGCGCCGGTGCAGACCCTGGGCTGGCCAGGCGTGCGTGTGCCGCATGCGGTGCAGACCTTTGCGCCGGCACTGAAGCGCGACGACAGCCACCGCGATGGCGCGCGCGATGCGCAGTGCGCAGCGGCCCTGGGCCGGGTGGCGCAAGCCCTGATCGCCGCGCAGGCCGAGCTGGACGCGCTGGACGCGCGTAGCGGCGATGGCGACGCCGGCAGCACCTTCGCTGCCGGCGCGCGCGCCCTGCGGCAGGCGCTGGACACCGATGCGCTGGCCACCGGCGACGCCGCCGCACTGGCGCGCGGCCTGGCGGCGACGATCGAACACAGCATGGGCGGCTCCAGCGGCGTGCTGCTGTCGATCCTGTTCACCACCGCTGCCGGTGCGCTGGCGGACGGCCGCGACTGGGTGCAGGCGCTGCAGGCCGGCGTGGCGCGGATGCAGCACTACGGCGGCGCGCAACGCGGCGACCGCACCCTGCTCGATGCGCTGCTGCCGGCACTGGACGCCCTGGCGCAGGGCGCCGACGTGGAGGCCGCCGCGCGCGCCGCCCGCGCAGGCGCCGATGCCACCGCACAGCTCACCCGCGCCGGCGCCGGCCGCGCAGCCGCGGTGCCCGCGGACGCCTTACGTGGCGTGATCGATCCCGGCGCCGAAGCGGTGGCGCGGGCGTTCGCGGCGTGGCGGTGAAGCGGCCGGTCGGGTCGGCCGATGCGGTGCGAGGCAGCTATGGGTCAATCGGGACGGCAGGCGTGTTCGGAAACGCCTGTCGCGGCTGAAGCCGCTCGTACAAGGCTTGCGGCGAGCTGTCCGAGCGCACTGTGGGAGGGACTTCAGTCCCGACGCGCGCAAGCCAAAATCGCCAGTTGCTTCGGAGCAACGCCCCGTCGCCCCCCTACTCCGCCGACGCCGCGTCCAGCACCTGCGCCACCGCCTGCAACGAGCCATGCACCGAACCGGACTGCAGCGCCAGCGGCTGGGTCTTGCCGCGCACCACCACCTCCATTCGCTGCGGCACGCCCTGCGCGTTGCCGACGATGCGGTAGGTGGTGTCGCCACGCGCGAAGCTGAGCACGTGGCCATCGGCGTCGTAGTCCATGGCTTCACGTTCGGCATCCGGATACAGCAGGTCCACCCGCTGCTGCGCGCCGATCGCCGCATAGAACGGCTTGCTGCTGCCGCCGTCGCCGACATTGGCGAACACCACGATGCGCTTGCCGGCCGGCGCCAGGCGGAATTCGAGCAGGATCCTGCGCTCGCCCGCGGTGGTGCCGCCCTGCTCGTACCACAGGTAGTGGGTGTCGGCCACGCGCTTGCCGGCACGGTCGCGGTACACCGTCTCCTGCGCCAGGCCAGGCCCCTCGCTGCGCGCATCCTCCACCACCTCGCGCTCCAGCAGCGGCGCGCCGTCGCGTACCGAATACGTCGCGTACTGGTGCCAGCAACAGCCATCCTTGGTCATGGTGTGGATCTCGCGGGCCTTGGCATCCACCTGGAACAGGCCGCAGTTGCTCTGCGCCAGTTCGGTGAAGCCGGGGCTGGCCTCGAATCCGTCGGCGGTGCCCAGGTACACCTGGTAGGACGGGCCGTGATAGCAGCTGTTCTGCCCGTCCATCACCGCCAGGTCCTTGATCCCGTCGAAATTGAAATCGTCGTAGATCAGCACGCTCTGCTCGCCGTACGGCAGTTCGTGCACGTTGGCCTTGACCTTGCCGCTCTTCGCATCGGTGTCCACCACCAGCTCCGGCGAGGCCACCTCGAGCAGCGGCGTGGCATTGCCGCGGGCGAACACGCGCACGATGCCGGGACGGAACACCTCGCCGCTGTCCTCGATCTCCAAGGTGGCGCGGTAGCGATCGGAGAAGTCCTGCAGGTCGTAACGGCGGTGCGTGCTGGCGGCGAAGGCCTTGGCGTCGAAGTCGTCGCCGGCATACCGCTGGGTCTGCGTCGCGGCGGTCGCGGTCGCGGTCGCGGTCGACGACAACAGCACAAGCAGCAAGGCCAGGCGTGTACGCGCCGACAGCACACGGGCATGGCCAACGGCATGCGAGACGATGAAGGACATGGTGGCGTTCCTGGCGACGGGCAACGGAGGCCAAGGGTAAGGCCGGCCGCGGTGCCCGAAAAGGGGAGGCAGGACGCCTGACCTCGGCGCGTCAGAACAGCGCGCGTGCCAGCGCCCGCAGCGCCGTGCGCGCCTCGGTGGCGATGCCGCCGCCGTCCTCGCCCAGCCAGGCCGCCACGAGCAGCACCACGACCGCCCCAGCCGCCAGCAGCGCGAGCCGACGCCACCTCATCGGTCGAGAGCCCTGCCGAACAGGCAAGGTGCCGGTGCAGCACGTCGCGTGGCTGGCGTCATCTGCCATCGGTCGACGCACCACGACCGTCCGTTGCATCCCTGCCCGCTCACCGCCATCGCCACTCACCCTGCTGCACTGCGCGCTGTTCTCTGGCTCTCGTTGCAGGGCAGGATACGCCGTGGGTGCGTCGTCCCAGCAACGGCCGCCGCCGGGCTGGCCGACAGCGCCGTCGCCGACCTTGCCGCCGGCACCACGCCCGAGCACCTGCGATCCACGACGCGCAGCGGGATTCACCACGCGACGACCCGGCCGTCGCCACACTCGATCGCGCCCATCCTTGCCCGGAGCCCACCTTGAGCGCGACGCCCGACGCTGCGGCCACCCCGCACGTGATCGGCGGCCTCAGCCGCCGCACCCAGATCCTGCGCCTGCTGCTGCGCTACCGCAGCTCCGGGGTGTTTTCCGGCATGGACATGGACACCGCCCAGGGCGAGCACGAGCTGCCGCCGGAAGGTACGCCCGAACAGTTCGTCACCGACCTGGAGGCGCTCGGCCCGACCTTCGTCAAGCTCGGGCAGATGCTGTCCACGCGCCCGGACGTGGTGCCGCCGGAGTTCGCCACTGCCCTGGAGCGGATGCAGGAGAACACCACGCCGATTCCGAGCGAACGCATCCGCGAGATCGTCGAGGCCGAGCTGGGCGTCGGCATCAACAAGGCCTTCTCCGCCTTCGACGACACCCCGCTGGGCAGCGCCTCGCTGGCGCAGGTGCACCGCGCCGCGCTGCGCGACGGCACCCCGGTGGCGATCAAGGTGCAGAAGCCCGAGGTCGCCGCGCAGGTGCGCGCGGACCTGGAGGTGCTGCGCAGCTTCGCCAGCGCCGCCGACAAGCTGACCGGGCTGGGCCGGCGCATCCGCTTCGCCGACTGGCTGGCCGAGTTCGGCAAGGCGCTGCTGGCCGAACTGAACTACGAGGCCGAGGCCGAGAACCTGGCGCGCTTCGGCGAGCACCTGCGGCCGTTCCCGCAGCTGTGGGTGCCGCAGCCGGTGTGGGACCTGAGCAGCCGCCGCGTGCTGACCATGCAGCTGGCCGAAGGCGTGCGCGTGGACAAGATCTCCGGGCTGCGCCGCACCGAGCAGCCGATGGACGACCTGGCCGCGGCGCTGGTGCGCGGCTACCTGGACCAGATGTTCGTGCACGGCGAGATCCACGCCGATCCGCATCCGGGCAACCTGCGCGTGCTCGCCGACGGACGCCTGGCGATCTTCGACCTGGGCATGGTCGCGCACGTGCCGCCGAAGCTGCGCGAGCGCCTGCTCAAGCTGCTGTTCGCCGCGGTCGACGGCCGCGGCGAGGAAGTGGCCGAGGAAACCATCGCACTGAGCACGCGCCTGGAGGACTTCGACGAGGAGCGCTACCAGCGCGAGACCGGGCAGATGATCGCCCGCTACGCGGCGCACGATGCGATGTCCGAAGGCCGGGTGGTGCTGGACCTGGTGCGCATCGCCACCGCCTACGGGCTGCGCACGCCGCCGGAGCTGAGCCTGCTCGGCAAGACCCTGCTCAACCTGGAAGCGGTGTGCCGGGCGCTGTCGCCGCACCTGGACACGCGCGTGGTGGTCGAGGACCAGTTGCAGCACGTGATGCGCGCGCGCCTGAAGAAGTCGCTGTCGGCGGCCAACCTGGCCAGCGAGGCGATGGAACTGCAGGCGCTGCTGCGCGAAGGCCCGCGCCGCATCTCCGACATCCTCACCCTGGCCGCGGAGAACCGCCTGCAGGTGCGCGTGGCCGGGCTGGAGGAATCGCGGCTGATGGAGAGCCTGCAGAAGATCGCCAACCGCGTCGCCGCCGGCATCGTCACCGCCGCGCTGATCCTGGCCTCCACGCAGATGATGCGCATCGACACCGGCAGCAAGCTGTTCGGCTACCCGGCGATCGCGATGGTGCTGTTCCTGCTCGGCGTGATTCTGGGCCTGGGCATCGTGGTCAGCGCCGTGCTGTTCGACCGACGCATCCGCGCGCGCGAGGAGCGCGGGAGGCGCTAAAAGCTGGGAGTGGGGAATCGGGAATGGGGAATCGCAGGAGCGGCTTCAGCTGCGACCTGCAGCACCGGTAGCTGGCGGCCAAAGTCGCTTCGCGCTCCACCACTCCCCGATCCGGCTACTCCTGCGGATCGCGTAAAAGCTTCACTTCCTGCGGCGACTCCAGGGCGATGCCCTCCTCGGCCAGGCGCTGCAGCAGGGCGAAGAACAGTTCGCTGCGGGTGCCGTAGGTCAGCCGCGGCGAGGCCACGTAGGCGAAGCTGTTGAGGGTGACGTGGCCGTTGGCGATGGAGTCGATGAACACCGAAGGCGCCGGGTCGTCCAGCACGCCCGGGTGCGCCGCGTACAGCTCCAGCAGCAACGCGCGCAGCTTGCCGACGTCGGTACTCAGCGACACCGCGAACTGGATCTGCACCCGCCCCAGCGGCCCGGCCAGGGTCATGTTGCGCAGGGTCTTGGTGATCAGTTCGGAGTTGGGCACGATCAGGGTGGAGCGGTCGCCGACCTGGATCTCGGTGGCGCGCACGCTGATCCGGCGCACGTCGCCCTCCTGGTCGCCGATCTTGATCCAGTCGCCGATCTTGACCGGGCGCTCGGCGAGCAGGATCAGGCCGGACACGAAGTTCTGGGTGATCGACTGCAGGCCGAAACCGATACCGACCGACAGCGCGCTGACCACCAGCGCGATCCGCTCCAGGCCGATGCCCAGCGCGGCCAGCGCCCACAACGCCGCCAGGATGATGCCGACATAGCGCGCCACCGTGCTGATCGAGTTGCGCGAGCCGTCGTCCAGTTCGGTCTTGGGCAGGTAGGTCTGGGTCAGCCAGCGATGCAGGTACTGCATGACGCCCAGACCGAGCAGCAGCACCAGCACCGCGCGGGCGATCGCGCCCGGATACACCACCACCTTGTCGCTGAGGCGGATGCCATCGGACAGCAGCGAGAACCAGTCCGAGACGATCGAGACGTTGGTGCCGAACGGCATCAACAGCGCGCCGACGCCGATCAGCAACAGCACCACCCGTATCAGTGCCGAGGTCAGCACCCCGGCCTGCTCCAGGCTGCTCGAACGCACACCGAACGCGCCATTGGCGGCGCGGCCGATGCGGCCTTCGCTGGCGAACAGCCACAACGCGAAGTCGTCGGCGAAGGTCATCAGCAGGCGGATCGCGCCGACGATCATGGTGATCCAGATGATCTGCCGGGTGATGAACAGGCCCAGGTGCAGATAGCCCAGCAGCGCCGCCAGCAGCGCCACCACCACCGCGACCTTGACCAGCACGCCGATCAACGCCAGCGCGCCGCCGTGCTGCCCGGGCGGCGGCGGTTGCGCATTGGCCAGGGCCTGCGCCGCCGCTTCGGCGTACTGGCGCCGGCGCAGCCGCGACAGGCTGGTCAGGGTGGCCAGGATCAGCACGCCGTAGACCAGCGCGATCACCCCGTCGGCGGCGACGGTGGCCGAGTCGCTGGTGCGCGCAGCCTGGTTGATCACCAGCAGCATGCTGCTGAGCCAGGCCAGCGCCGCGGTGGCCCAGGTGTACTTGCGCAGGCGTCGCGCGGTGGCGTCGTCGATCGGGAACAGCCGCCAGCTCGGCTGGTTCGGCAGCAGCACGCTGGCGCCGAGCGAGCCCATGAAGGCCGCGGCGAAGCTGACCACCACGAAGCCGTTGAGTACCGCGTCCAGGCGCTCCGGCACCGCATCGATGCTGCGCAGCGCCTCGGCCAGGGCCAGTGCGGCCAGGCCCGGGGTCAACGTGCCCAGCAGCAGGAACCAGATCGCCAGACCCGACCGGCGCAGGCGGCTGCCCGGCGCGCGCGACACCGCATAGCGCTTGCCCAGCCAGCGCAGCAGGTAGCGCAGCGGGAACAGCAGGATCAGCGCGATGGCGATGCCGACGCCAAGCGCGCCGCTGCCATGCTCGGCGATCGCGTCCTGCAGCGACTGCATGCCGAGCGTGTACAGCGCCAGCAGCTTGGCCTGGTCGTCGGGGAAATCGGCGGCGATCTGCTTCCACAGCGCCGGCGACAGCGGCGACGGCGAACGCAGCGACAGCTCCTGGCTGAAATGCTCGGCGCGCGCGCGTTCGATCTCGTCGGCCAGCTGCCGCGCCTCCACCACCATCAGCTTGCCGCGCTTGACCCCCGAGTCCAGGCTGTCGCGCTGCTTGGTCAGCGCCTTGCGCTGCGCGGCGATGTCGGGCGAGTCGCCGGTGGCGGCGGGGCCGAGCTGCTGCAGGCGTGCCTCCACCTGGGCCAGCTGCGGCGCCAGGGCGTCGACCGCGGTCTGCGCATCGTTGGAGGCGTCGGAGACCTGCGTGACCAGGTCCTGGAAGGCGGCCTGGTTGCCTGCATCCACTTCCTTGCCGCGCGCGTCCTTCAGCGACTTTGCGGCGTTGTCCAGCAGGGTCTGCGGGTCGGGCGGCGCGTCGGCGGCGTCCTGCGGCTGGGCCGACGCCACCGCCGCGCACAGCCACAACAGCAGCAGGGCGTAACGCAACAGGGAAGAGGACGACGCGGAACGGGGCAGCAGGCGCACGCAGGGACCGGCACAGGCAAGCGCGGACCACCGCGCGTGCGGCGCACTATACGGCGCGGTGCTTGAACCAGGCCAGCGGCGGGCGCGGGCACGCGTGCCGTGTGGGCGCACCGGTGCCTGCGCCGGCTGCCTGTCGCGACCGAAGCGCGCCGCTCCTACGACGGCAGACGGGTCGCCACGACCGATACCCGGTTCACCGCGCGTCCGTCGTCAGCACGATCTTGCCGATATGCGCGCTGGATTCCATCAGCGCATGCGCCTGCGCCGCCTCCTGCAGCGGGAAGCAGCGGTCCACCTGCGGCTTGATGCGACCCTCTGCCAACAACGGCCACACCTGCTGCTCCAGTTCCCGCGCGATCGCCGCCTTTTCCATCACCGAGCGCGGACGCAGGGTCGAGCCGGTATGGGTCAGCCGCTTGGCCAGCAGCGGCATCAGGTCCAGTTCGCGCACCTTGCCCTGCTGGATGCCGATCTGCACGATGCGCCCGTCCAGCGCCGCGGCCTGGTAGTTGCGCGCCAGGTAGTCGCCGCCGATCAGGTCCACGATCACGTCGGCGCCGCGGCCCTCGGTCAGGCGCATGGTCTCGGCGACGAAGTCCTCCTCGCGATACAGGATCGCCGCCTCTGCGCCCAGCGCCAGGCTGGCGGCGCGCTTGTCGGCCGAGCCGACGGTACTGATCACCCGCGCGCCGAAGGCCCGCCCGAGCAGCGTGGCCACGCTGCCGATGCCGGAGGTACCGCCGTGCACCAGCAGGGTCTCGCCGGACTGCAGGCGGCCGCGCTGGAACACGTTGGTCCACACGGTGAAGAAGGTTTCCGGCACCGCCGCGGCCTCGGTCAGGCTCAGCGCCGCCGGCACCGGCAGGGCGTTGCGCTCGTGCACCACCGCGTATTCGGCATAACCGCCGCCGGCGACCAGCGCGCAGACCTGATCGCCCAACCGGTAGCGCTCCACGCCCTCGCCCAGGCCGACCACCTCGCCGGCGAACTCCAGCCCCGGCAGCGGCGAGGCGCCCGGCGGCGGCGGATAGCTGCCCTGGCGCTGCATCACGTCGGGACGGTTGACGCCGGCCGCAGCCACGCGCACCAGCAGTTCGCCGCGCCCAGGGTGCGGCAGCGGCACGCGCACCGGCACCAGCACCTCGGGCGCACCGGGCTGGCGGATCTCGATCGCGGTCATGGTGTCGGGCAACGCGGCGGCGTGGGTCGGGGACATGGCGGGGTCCTGGCAAGGAGCGCGGCGCACGCAGGCGCAGGCGCGTGGGGGAACCGCGATGATCGACCTTCCGCGCTGAGGGGTCCGTGACGGCGGGCGATGTTCGCGATGAAGTGCACGAAAGACCTGCCTGGTCCTCTCAGGCCGTCTGCAGTCGGGACTGAAGTCCCTCCCGCAGTGCATCCGGCGGGCTCGCCGCACGCCCCTGTGGGAGCGACTTCAGTCGCGACGCGCGTGACGATGACCGCCAGTCACTTCCACCGCCAACGGTGTCGAGGCGTAACGCTCCGCTCACGCAAGCGCTCAAGGTAGGCGGCGCCTACTCGCCCACTGACGCCGCCTGCGC